>NZ_CAKPTN010000037.1 GCF_934190855.1 uncultured Veillonella sp.
TTGAGCCGTGATGAATTCCTGAATATTGATGAGGAAATTAAACGGGCTCGCGATAATATGCAATTGTGGCAGGAAAAGGAAGCAGCGTTGATGCCAGCTAACTTTAGCCCGGATAGTCCGTTTGGTACCTATGGTCAAGATATTGAGGACCTCATTCAACAAGGTGCTAAGTGGGAGCAATTGCGTCGAGAGTGCGAAGAAGGGGATGCGTACATTCATAAGGTACGAGAGCAACTCGAATACTCTCGCAAGATGTATTCTGCGTGGCGTGATGATGAGCCTATGGCTGAGGATGTTAACTGGTTTGAAGGCGAACGGTTAGCTAGTCGTCTGCGCACTGTTAAAGACCAATTGTTGCATTGGCAAGATCGCAAGCCTGCAGAGGCTTCTGATGAATTGCCAACAGCTAAGTTGGAAGGGGCATCGTTGCCAAATTACAGCGAAGAAGACTTGGCTAAAAAAGAGCATCTCGAACGTGAGTTAGAGTTGATCTTAATGGATATAGATCGGGTGACTGCGAAACGCGATAGTTATGGTCCCGATGCACAACCGACGAATTTACCAAAATGGTTACAACGCATTAGCGGTGTAGGTGCCGTTATTGGTGTATTGCTTGTGTTAGCAGGTCTATTAGTTCTAGAATCTGTGCTCTATACTATTGGCGGGTTCATCTTATTGATTCTGTCCATGGCGCTATTCTGGTATGCTACGTGGAGAGCCCATAATCGTAACCCTGATGTGTCTAAATTGAATTATGAGTTACAAATCTTGTCTTCTCGTAGGTCCGATATAGAGCATCAGCTAGAAGCGTTGATTAAGGCCGCTACACCAGTAATAAGCCCTGTGCCATCTATAGAAGGGGCAGCTCATCTAGACCGCTGGATCCAAGAAGGCCATACCTTGCAAGGTATTTATGATGAAGCCCTTGCGGCTTGGCAGAATTGGTTGCCTCAAGGGGCAGCTAAGAGCCTTACAGAAGATGATTTCTTCGGCCTCAAGCAAGAGTATGATCAATACCATGAACAGTTGCGGACTATTGAAGGGTACGAAAAGCGTTTAGCAGAGCATAAAGAGGGGTTACGCGTTATCGAAGACCAAGCGATGACCTTGTGGTATAACCTTGGTGTAGAGGCCCCTGTATCTCCGACTGAGCTTAAACGCATTTATAACCAATATAAAAACTTCCAACAAAATAAAATCGTATGGGAGCAAAAGGAAGCACAACGTAAAAGCTTCCGCAACGAATACGATAATTGGCATCGCAAGGAAAAAGAATTACTCCTTCGCCAAAAAGAATTACTCCATAAAGCAGGTATGGAAAGCTCTAATGAGTATCGTCAACATCTTATTGATGAGGACCAATACAAACAGTGGCAAACCATTTACAAGCAAAGTCAGGTACAGCTTGATTTATTAGCCCCTGATGCGGAGAATAAAGACTTGTTCTACCGTCGTTTACGAGAAGGTAATAAAGATAATTGGCTCGATGAATTGGCTCATTCCGAACGGGAGATGGCATCTATTGAGGATAAATTAGCTACCTTGTACGAACGCCGCGGCCAAATTGTGGAGGCTATGCGAGCTCTTGGGTCTGACCAGGAGCAACATCAAATGTTGCAAGAGCGCGAAGCGCTACAAAGTGAATTAGAATCCGCTTTGGAAGACTGGGCTACACAAGTATTGATGAGTCACTGTATGGATAAAGCGCAACAATCTTATGAGAAAGAAAAACAGCCTCATATGCTTGAGCTGGCATCCTCTTATATAGAACGTTTGACTGGCGGTATCTATACCTTTGACATCCTCGGTATTAACGAAGGGGTTGCTCTTGTTAACGGTAATGGGGAGCGATTAGAGCTTAAGTTCTGGTCTAGTGGCTTAGCTGATCAAGTATACTTGGCATTGCGCTTGGCATTGGCAAAGGTATTCTCTTACCAAGTCGAGTCCTTGCCGATTATTTTAGACGATATCCTAGTGCGTTTTGACGAAAACCGTCAACGAAGTGCTTTGGAACTATTGGCTGAAATCGGTAAGAACCAACAAATCTGGTTATTTACTTGCCAACGTTCCGTATATGATATGGCTCAATCTATTGCTGGCATTGATCGTCATAGATTAAGTCGCAGCTAAGGTCTTAGCTACAATAAGTGGTAATTAAAATCCCTGTGGAGGCGCTGAGCTTTCACAGGGAATATTAAAGAATAAAATCATGTAAGTGGTTGTAACTAAAGTAACTGTTTTAGTTATGCAACTGTGTTAGTATACATTTAGAAAGAAAGGGGTTGAGCACTTGAATACAGCATATTTGGATATGATCCAAGGGAAGAACCCTGGTGTGACGCCTGTGTGGTATATGCGACAAGCTGGTCGTAGCCAAGCGGAATACCGCAAAATTAAAGAAAAATATACTTTATTTGAAATTACAAAAGAACCTGAATTATGCGCTCGCGTTACGGAGTTACCTGTTAAGGAATACGGCGTTGATGCGGCCATCCTTTACAAGGACATCATGAGTCCTATGGTGGCTATGAATGTAAAGGTAGAACTCAAGGCCGGTGTAGGACCTGTGTTTAGCACGCCTATCCGCTCCATGGCTGATGTAGAAAAATTAGACGCCTTTGATCCTACGAAGGTGGATTATATTGGAAAGACAATTACCTTGTTAACATCTGGCATGCTCGATGTACCGCTCATTGGTTTCTGCGGTGCGCCGTTTACGATTGCGTCTTACCTCATCGAAGGGGGACCGACGAAAAACTATAATAAAACTCGTGGTATGCTCATCGGTGCGCCCGATGTATGGGATGCGTTGATGACAAAATTGGCGGATATGTCTATTGCATACTTGTCCATGCAAGCTGAAGCCGGTGCTAATGCGCTACAAATCTTCGATTCTTGGGTAGGTGCGGTTAATGCAGATCAATATAAACAAGGGATTTACCCTCATATGGAACGCATTATCAAGACGGTGAAAGCAAAATATCCTCATTTGCCTATGGCCATGAATGGTGTTGGTACAGACCATTTAGTATCCATCTGGTCGCATTTGCCACTAGATGTTATCGCTCTCGATTGGCGTAGCTCCATCGTTATGGCTAACGAGCGTGGCGTAACACAAACAGTACAAGGTAACCTCGATCCAGCGTACTTATTCGGCGATGAAAAAACATTGGCCCGCGAAGTAGACCGCATCTTGCTGGAAGGTATTCGTTATGGTCGCCATATCTTCAACTTAGGTCATGGCGTATTCCCAGAGGCAGATCCTAAAAAGCTTCATTGGTTAACGGACTATGTCCATGAACGTAGCCGTGAGCTGTGGGCTCAAGAGGGGTAATCTAGTGAACGTAGAAAAAAAGGGATTGTTATTTCTATCCTATGGAAGCCCTTCAAGTAAGGAAGATTTAGTACCGTATATGACGAGCATTCGTCATGGTCGTATGCCTACAGAAGGCGAAATTGCTAATCTTACTCGTCGCTATGACGCGATAGATCAATGGTCTAATGTAGAATTGCAGAACATGGCAGAGAGTCAATATAAAACGTTATTGACCTTATTGCCAACTATGCCATCAGCCATTGGTTATCTACACATGAAACCATCTATTGCTGAGGCTGTAGATTCGTTAGTCCGCCAAGGGGTGGAGCATATTGTCGCTATCGTGACGGCTCCATTCTTTACCTCTCTTGGTACTGGTGCCTATGAAAAACAAGTACAAGTAGCCATCGGGAATCATCGGGATGTAACATTTGATTTCGTTCGCTCTTGGTGGGACGAACCCACCTTTAAGGAATACTGGGTAAAAGCAGTCGCAGAGTGTGTGAATGGGACTGAAGATATATTTGTTATTTTTAGTGCTCACAGCATCCCTCTTATCGATAATCACGGTGGTGATTCTTATGCATTTGCATTACGTGAAAGTGCCAAGGAGATTGCAGAGCATTGCAAGTTGTCTAAGTGGACTGTAGCATGGCAGAGTGCGGCGCCTCACGGTCAATGGTTAGGACCTACTGTGGAAGATGCTGTCGACCAAGCTTTACAGACTGGTGCCACACAGATTGCTTTCGTGCCTTTTGGCTTTGTTAGCAATCATGTGGAGGTCCTATATGATAATGATGTAGAGTGTAAAGAGCTCGTTGAAAATGGAGGCGCAATGTATTTGCGGGCGCAGATGCCAAATTGTAATGAAACATTCTTACAAGCCATGGCGAGTGCAATAGTAGAAAGGATTCATTCGTGAACGTAACAATTGTGGGCGGTGGCCTAACAGGGCTAACAGCGGCTTATTATCTAGGCCATGCTAAGCCAGAGTGGAATATTACTCTTTACGAACAAGCACCACGATTTGGTGGGAAAATACAAACACAACGGGTTGACGACTTCGTTGTAGAACTCGGTCCAGATTCGTATTTGGGCCGAAAAACTGAAATGACAGATCTTGTACACGATTTAGGTTTAGGTGATACCCTCGTGTCTAATGAGACGGGTCAAGCCTTTGTGTATGATCAGGGCGCGATTCATCCAATCCCAGGGGGCTCTATCATGGGCATTCCTACAGAGATGATGCCTTTTGTGAAAGCAACGCTCATTTCTTGGTCTGGTAAATTGCGTGCTGGCTTAGACTATTTCAAAAAGCCATACCAGCTGGATGAAAACGGTGATGTGTCTATTGGTCATTTCTTTCAATACCATTTAGGTCAAGAAATGATGGATAAGCTCATCGAGCCACTATTAGCGGGTATCTATGGTGGTGATATCTATAAAATCAGCCTATTGTCTACCTTCCCTCATTTTATTCAAGTGGAACAAAAATATGGGAACATGGTAAAAGGGATGATGGCTGCGAAGATGGGACACTCAAAGGCTGGCGTATCTAAAGCTGCCAAAGGTGCAGTAGCAGAAGGCGATGTACCTCGCGCTGGCAAAGGTATCATGACGGACCGTCAATTTGAAAACCACGAAGCAAAAACTAGTCAAACTGCATCTGTGAATAATAGCTCAAGCAGTTCTGGTCATGCAACAAATACTACTCCACAGCAGCAAAGTTCACAGCAACAAGCTAGTAAGGTTCAAGCAGATATGGCGAGCCGCAAGGGGACTGCTGCTCAATCTGGTATGTTCCGCCAATTAACAGGGGGCCTTGAAAGCGTGATTAATGCTATCGTTGAGGCCATGCCTAGTAATGTACAGTTGCATACAGGGACACTGGTATCTAATATTCGATATGTTGATGGTATGTATGCTATCGATGTGGTGAATCCTGTAAACAATGCTTGTGGCTGTCAATCTACTACAGATTCAGCTACAGAGGTGCTTCTCGATAAAGCTCCTGCTATAGCGGATCATGTGATTATCTCTACGCCGCCTGCGACGTATTCGCAATGGTTTAAGGATGACGCCGGCTTTGACTTTTTGCGTTCTATGGAGCAATCTAGTTGTGCCATTGCGATTATGGCCTTTGATAAAAGCACCTTTGATGGGGACTTAAAGGGCTCTGGACTACTGATTACTCGTAAGACAGATACACCGCTCACTGCGTGTACCATTTTAAATCAAAAATGGCCACAAACAACGCCTGATGATAAAGTTGTATTGCGTGTCTTTATCGGTAAGCCAGGCAATGATGTGGTAGAACAATACAGTGATGACGAACTTTCAGAATTAGCAGTCGAAGAAATTCAAAATATTATGCGTTTCTCTGCTAAGCCGGAATGGGTGCGCATCAATCGCCTCATTCACTGCATGCCTCAATATAATGTAGGACATCGTGCTGGTATCAAAGCTGTACGTGAACATGTAGCTGAAAACTATCCAAATTTACACCTCATCGGTACGCCATTTGATGGCATCGGTATTCCGGACGGTGTGAAACAAGCAAAAGAATTAGTGGAAAAACTAGTAAGTGAGAAATAAAATAGAAACTTGTTTAAAAGAGCTAGCATAGTATTTAGACCATATAGGATTATCTCAGCGCTAAATCAGTAGTTTAGTTTTAACTAAAAATATATTAATAAAAAATCTCAATATAAATTAAATTGAAAAGACTCCATATGCTATAATGGTATATGGAGTCTTTTCGATTCCTATTGTAATAGAAACATATCGTTTTAATATAATCACCATAGATAGGAGTGATCATAATGGGGAAAGCAATCCCTACAGTAGAAGGTTGGCATAGCCAACACATGATATTTGCCATGGATTTCAGCGCATGGAACTGTTTTACAGCTGATGAAAAAGTAGCAGCGCGCAACGAATTAAAAGCATTCTTAGCAGACCTTGAAGCTACACATCAAGCTAAAGAAGGTAGCTATGCATTCTATGACTGTAATGGTGCAAAAGGGGATTTGATCCTTTGGATCCTTGGTCCATCCCTTGAATACTTGGCACAAGTAGAGCGCAAGTTCCGTCGCCTTGCTATTGCAAGCGTATTGGTACAAACGTATTCCTATACATCTGTAACAGAAGTAAGTGCTTACGTTAAAGCTAAACTCGATACAGAGGAAGTTAACCAAAAACTTTACCCTCATGTACCTCGCGATAAATACATCTGTTTCTATAATATGAGCAAAAAACGCGAAGGCGATGATAACTGGTTCATGCTACCACCTCAAGAACGCGGTGCATTGATGAAATCCCATGGCGAACTTGGTAAAACCTATTTAGATGTTTTATCTGAATTTACTACAGGTGGCTGTGGCTTAGACGACTGGGAATGGGGCATCACCATCTTCAGTAACGACGACATCCAATTCAAAAAAATTGTATACGATATGCGCTTTGAAGTAGCCAGTGCAAAATACGGCATCTTCAGCGACTTCTACGTTGGTACCATCATCGACGATGCACTACTAGAAGAAATCTTTGGATAATAAAAGAGCCTGCTTGAGCAGGCTCTTCTTTATTATTTAATTCATATTAGTCGTTTCCTTTGGTGCACTTATAGCGCTTATTTGCCTTAGAAAAAGCAAATAGCCCTCCGTTACCATGCGTAATTAGATAAACAGAAAGGCCATTTCCTAGATAATTAGTTTTTGAGATGCGCCTGACGTTCCTACTCGTCTGACTATCTCTTTATATTATAGAGATAAAGAGATATATCGTCAAATTAGAATGAATGGACTGATAAACAGTCCATTTTTTTCCCTCTAAAATAAACGCTATAATTTTGAGCAGAAAATTTGTTATACACACTATACTGCGTAAAATATAATTCACTATGTTTGAGCATCTTATTTACAACTATATTTTCATAAAAGAGAACCCCGCATCGATCCGACTTACGAGGTCAAGGCCCTAGGCCGCAGACCTGATAAGTATGGAGGAGAGATGCGGGGTTTCTTTTATCACTTAGTTTAGAAAAGTGAATTATATTTTGTTGTACCGTCCAGTGAACGTAAATTTTCTGTTAAAATTATACGTTCATATTTGCTGCCTTACGCACATAGAACCAGTAGCACACAGCTACAGTTACGATGTTGAAAGCTAACAATACTGCAAAGGCTGGGTGAATATTACCGAACATGGAATATACAAAGCCAAAGATTTTAGGTGTAATGAAGGCACCGTATGCAGCTACAGCGGCTACGAAGCCTGTAATTAAAGACGATAACAACGGATTGCCGAATACGTGTGGAATCATGCGGAATGTTGCACCTGTTGCGAAACCACAGCATACGAATGTCAATACGGACATAGCGAAGAAGAATGGGAAGTTATGCATGTCTACGCCAACTGCGATTAATGCGGTTGTAGCGCATAAACCGATGAGGCTCACAAAGGTAACCTTAGTACCGCTGTTGATTTTGTCTGCTAACCAACCACCTACAGGGCGAAGAGCACCTGCTACGAGTGGACCTACGAAGGCGATAGAGGCAAATGGTACTTCAGGGAATTCTTTACCTACTAATAGACCAAGTGCTGCTGCATAACCAGAGAAGGCGCCGAAGGAACAAGTATATAGTAATGTAAGTGCCCAAGTATGTTTGTTGCCAAAGATTTGTACAAGGTTTTTAGGATTTGGTTTTTCTAGTGGTAAGTTATCCATGAATCGTGTCATCAATGCAAGGATAACAACGAGAGGTACAACCCACATGAAAGCTGCATTGGCAAGGTATACTGCGTTTCCTTTGATGATAGCTGGTGTTACACCGAATACGCTACCTAGTGCAGCAGAACCCATGGCAAATGGAGCTAAGAAGTAGATAACAGAAATACCAAGGTTACCAACACCGCCGTTGATACCAAGGGCTGTACCTTTTTCGGATTTAGGGAAGAAGTTACCAATGTACGCCATGGAGGACGAGAAGTTAGCACCCGCTAAACCGATGAGGGCTGTTAAGATCATGAATGTCGTATAAGAAGTAGTTGTATCTTGTACAGCAAAGCCAAGCCATACAACAGGAACTAATAAAATGATGGTAGAAATAAATGTCCAGTTCTTACCGCCTAATAGTGCCGGCATATATGTGTACACAAAGCGTAATGTAGCACCTACAAGACCAGGCAAGGCAGCTAAGGTAAATAATTGGTCTGTAGTAAAGTTAAAACCTGCACTATTTAGCTGTGCTGCAATAGTAGCCCATAAATACCATACGCAGAATGAAAGTGTTAAGGCAATGGTGGATACTACCAAGTTTTGTTTAGCAATTTTTTTACCAAACTTTTCCCAAAATTCTGGATTTTCTGGTTGCCAATTAGCCACAATTTCGCTACGGCTTGCCCCTACTTGAGGCATTTTTAGTTCGCTCATTTTGAACTTCTCCTTACTGAAAAACTATACATGCAATGAAGACAAGAAAGATACAAATAGGGTCCTTTGTATATAAATATTGCAATCTATAATAAAAACTATAGAAAATATTCGATTAACTGAAAGAATTACGCTATAATTATTGTATCACATAAATTTTCAATGTCTTATATCACAAATATATTATATATTGGAAAATTTTTTGTGAATGTGATGAAAAACACACATATTCTGAAATTAATAAGTTATAATAATCATATGTATACATGAAAGTATATAATACATGTACTTTTACTATAAATAGATTAGTATAACTAATGGATTTTATGTTAAAGGTACAATGGAGTAGTGATGGTATGGATAAAAATTTAATTAACCAATTACTTGCTTTGCCGGGTGAGGAACTCCATCTTAAAAAGGGTGATTTTCTCTTCCACGAGGGGGACAAGGCAGAACACTTTTACGTAGTGTTAAAAGGTAGAATGAGCATTAAGAAGTTCGAATCTAGTGGGCACATTTTTGCATTGCGTCTAGTAGGTCCGAATAATGTAATTGGTGAGGTTCCGTTGTATGAGGAGAACACAAGAACGTATGTGTTCAATGCCATTGCTCGGGAGGATTGCTCTGTTTATTCCATTCGCTATGATGTATTAGAGAACGCTATTGCAAAAGACCATTCATTGGCTATTGCAATGATGAAGATCTATACATTACATATGCGACGTCAACAGGCAAAATACCGAGACTTGCTATTATATGGCAAGAAGGGAGCATTTTATTCTACCTTGTTGCGCTTAGCCAATAGTTATGGTGTAGAGCGCGAGGATGGTATCTTTATCGATATCGCCCTAACAAATCAAGAGTTGGCTGAATTTGCTGCCACATCAAGAGAAAGTTTAAATCGCATGCTAAGTGAGTTGCGTAAGTTGGGCTATGTAGCCTATGATAAACACCATCTAGTAATCTGTGATTTTGACGCTTTAATCGGATTGCTTGATTTAGAGGTTGATACTATAGACCCTAATATTAGTAATATCGAATAACAGGATTTTCTCCCTTGTGTTAGCTCAGCTAACGCAAGGGATTTTTTGTAGTTTTGAAGGAGGACACGAGATGAGCTTGTTGTCTCAAAAGTTTAAGTTTCTTCGCAAGAAGAACGTATCTCCAAGCGGCCATCAAATAACTGAAGATGGCGGTCGCGAGTGGGAAAATTTTTATCGTGACCGTTGGTCTTACGATAAAGTTGTCCGCACAACGCATGGCGTAAACTGTACTGGTTCTTGTAGCTGGAATATTTACGTTAAAAATGGTGTTGTTGCATGGGAAAATCAGGCTACTGACTACCCTGAAACACCAGATGATATGCCGGATTACGAACCACGTGGGTGCCCTCGTGGTGCGACATTCTCTTGGTATCTCTATAGCCCATTGCGCGTAAAATATCCGTATGTACGCGGTGAATTGGCTGAGCTTTGGAGAGAAGCGAAAAAGAATGCTAAGAACCCAATTGAAGCTTGGAAATCTATCGTAGAAGATCCTGAAAAAGCGAAAAAATACAAATCTGCCCGTGGTATGGGTGGCTTTGTGCGCTCCACATGGGATGAAGCAACAGAAATCACTGCTGCATCCTTATTATATACAGCAAAAACATACGGCCCTGACCGCAACGCTGGCTTCTCTGTAATTCCAGCGATGTCCATGTTGTCTTATGCAGCAGGTGCTCGTTTCCTTAACTTAATGGGTGGTACACCATTGTCCTTCTATGACTGGTATGCCGACCTACCACCTTCTAGCCCTCAAGTTTGGGGTGAACAAACTGATACTCCTGAATCTGGTGACTGGTATAATGCTGGTTACATCATGACTTGGGGTTCCAACGTACCATTGACTCGTACGCCAGATGCTCACTTCTTAACAGAGGTTCGTTATAAAGGTACTAAGGTTGTGTCCGTATCCCCTGACTATGCGGAATCTACAACTTCCTCCGATGCATGGCTTAATGTAAAAGCCGGCACTGATGCGGCTCTTGCTATGGCAATGGGTCACGTTATCTTAAAAGAATACTACATCGACAAAGAAACTCCATACTTCAAAGAGTATGCAAAAGAGTTTACAGATATGCCATTCCTTGTACGCGTTGAAGACATTAATGGTGCAGTTCAACCAGGTCGTTTCTTGAATGCTAAGGACTTAGGTCGCCAAGAGGAAGGCGCTGACTTCCAAATGGTATTGATCGATGAAAGTACAAATGAAATCGTTATCCCAAATGGTACAATGGGCGAACGTCACACAAATCCACAAAAATGGAACTTACGCCTTGAAAACCGTGATACAGGGGCTAAAATTGACCCTCGCTTATCCGTCTTTGATCAACGCGAAGATGTGACTATCGTTAAATTGCCATACTTTGGTGATGAAGAGCACGAAGGCGTTATTGAACGTGCTATTCCAACGATTACAGTACAAACTGTGGATGGTCCTGTAAAAGTAACTACCGTATATGACCTCATTCTTGCTAACTACGGTATCGATCGTGGTATTGGTGGTGAAGTGGCTAAAGCTTACACAGACGACACTCCATACACACCTACATGGCAAGAAAAAATCACTGGCGTAAAAGCAGATATCGCTATTGCTACAGCTCGTGAATTTGCAGATAATGCAGAAAAAACTAAAGGTCGCTCCATGATTATCATGGGTGGTGGTATCAACCACTGGTATCATGCTGACGTGATTTACCGTACAATCTTGAACCTTATCATGTTCTGTGGTACAGAAGGTGTTAACGGTGGTGGCTGGGCTCACTACGTAGGTCAAGAAAAACTTCGTCCTATTGAAGGTTGGGGCGGTATCATGACAGCTAACGACTGGAGTAAAGCGCCTCGTTTGCAAAATGGTACATCTTGGTTCTACTTTGCTACAGAACAATATCGTTCTGATTGCATCGACTTGGCAGACCGCGTATCTAAATTAGCTAAGCCTCGTTACCGTCATCCTGGTGACTATAACGTATTGGCTGCACGTTTAGGTTGGTTGCCATCTTACCCTACTTTCAATAAAGGCAGCCAAGAATTGATTAATGAAGCTCGTGCAGCTGGTGCTAGTACAGAAGCAGAAATTAATCAATATGTAGCGCAAGCGTTGAAAAACAAAGAATTACAATTCTGCGTAGAAGATCCAGCGGCTAAAGAAAATCACCCACGCAACTTGTTTGTATGGCGTGCGAACCTCATTGGTTCCTCCTCTAAAGGCCACGAATACTTCTTGAAGCATTTATTGGGTACTAAAAATGCGGTATTGGAAGATGATGATGCTCCTACACGCCCAGAAGAAATTAAATGGCGCGAAGCTGATGGGGCAGGTAAACTTGACCTCTTAATTGATATCGACTTCCGTATGGCTTCTACAGGCTTATATTCTGATATCGTATTCCCTGCTGCTACATGGTATGAAAAAGAAGACTTGTCTTCCACAGATATGCATCCATACGTACACGTATTCCAAGCGGCTGTTGATTGCGCATGGGAAACTAAATCTGACTGGGATACATTCCGTACCCTTGCAGAAACAGTATCTCGCGTAGCGAAAGAGTCTGGCTTCACAGAATACGAAGATATCGTAGCAACTCCTCTTGGTCATGACAGCCCAGGTGAAGTGGCTCAACCAGAAGGTAAGGTTCTCGACTGGAGTAAAGGCGAATGTGAGCCAATTCCTGGCAAAACAATGCCAATACTTGTACACGTAAAACGCGATTACAGCCAAATCTTTGAAAAATTCATCGCTTTGGGACCTAATATTGAGAAGAAAATGGGTGCTCATGGTTTGGCATGGGATGTATCTGATGAGTATCAAACATTGTATGCACAAAATGGTACCATCGATAATCCTGAATTCGTTTCTCATGGCCGTCCAAGCATTTACGAATGTAAGGAAGCTTGTAATGTTGTATTAACATTATCTTCTTGTACAAATGGTAAATTAGCTGTTCGCTCTTGGAAAGCAATGGAAGAAAAAACAGGTCTTTCTGGTCTTGAAAAGAACGCAAAAGGCCGTGAACAAGAAAAAATCACCTTCGATGATATGGTTCGTCAACCGCGCTTTATCATTAGCTCTGTAACAAGTACTGGTAAGAACGATAAAAACCGTCGTTACTCTCCATTTACAACATCTACAGAGGACAAAGTACCATTCCGTACCGTAACAGGTCGTCAATCCTTCTATTGCGATCATGAAATGATGCGTGATTATGGTGAAGCTATGGCATTGTACAAACCTGTATTGTCCTATAAACCAGTAC
>NZ_CAKPTN010000038.1 GCF_934190855.1 uncultured Veillonella sp.
GTCTAGTACGAACTTGGCTACCCCTTCATAACCTTCACCTGGCATCAATGTTTTACCAGAGCCTGGCAAGGAACAACCGCCACCTGCCATGTATGGGAAGATTTCTACATCATCACGACCAGGTACGATATCCCATGTGATGTAAGGTGCTGTACGACCAATGTTTTTACCTGTATTAAATTCATCAAATGTTTCTACACAGTTATGACGAAGTGGAGCATCTTGTGTAGCTTGGTATGTAGCATTGCGCAAGATTTCTTCGAGCTCACCAATCAATGGATAGTTAGAACCAACCTTTACCCAGAATTGTAATACCCCTGTATCTTGGCAAGAAGGACGATTCAACTCATAAGCAAGATCCATATTTTTGTGCATTGTTTCATAAATTGTTTTCGCTAATGGATTTTTTTCATCTGCAGCAAGCTCTTTAATTTTAGCTTCTACATCATCAGGTAATTTTTTTGCTACATAAGCAATGAACTTAGCGATGACATTCGTCATTTCTTGTACTTGTTGTTCTTTCGTACTCATCGTAAACCTCCAACAGGACTTCATATTCAAGACTCTATAATCATTTCTGTTTTGGAGCCTTAGCTCCTTTCGATGATTTCATTCTACTCCTTTTTCAGGATATAACTATCCAATTTACAAGTTGATTTTTGATGGTAAAAGTACAACAAATTCATACAAAATCACCCATATGATTACATTTTCACTCATCTAAAATATACAATTATACCTATATAGAAGCATCAAAAAGAGCACTACCTATCAAAAAGTAGTGCTCTTATACCATTTATTTTTATAGGATTATAACATATACAAATTTACCTATACCTAATGATTGTATATGCGTTCCAAAATAGTTATGAAATTCCCCATTATTTATACATAAAATGGATACAAAAACTATATAAACTAGACTTTTAATGAATTAACCACATTCTCCAGTTGTGTTGTAACCGCTTTTAGCTTTTGATTGGCCACATCTAAATCTGCCTTGTATCTAGTATCTGCTTGGTAAGGTAAAAACGACTGTAATAGCTCAACAATATCTTGTTCTTGTGTAGAAATAATTTCCTTCCAATCATGTAACTTTGTTTTACGTCCCAATTCTTTTGCTTGCTTACGATACTCTGACGGCGTTGTATGGAAGTGTTTCTTAAAGGCCACATTAAAGGCTTTAATATCTGCAAATCCACAGCTACTTGCAATATGTGCTACTCCATCTTCAGAGTTAGCTAAACGAACGGTAGCCTCTCGTAATCTCATACGCAATAAATACTCTAAGAATGACACACCCAATTGGCGTTTAAAGAACTGAGACGTATAGTTCACATTATAGCCACCGATTTTGGCAATATCTTCCAGTTCAATCTTTTGTTGATAGTTCTTATCTATATAAGCAATCATCTTATCAAAGGTAGCTACCGTCATATCTACAGGCTTTGTATTTCCTCGAATAGACTTAACCGCATCAATTTCACTATATAAATCACTAGCTAATGCTAAATAGTGATTCTCTAACCACAATTGATTAGCTGGACTTTCACCATTCATCATCAATAACATCATCGTTGCCGCATGATGTCGTAAGGAGCTAAAGAATGAATTGTAACGATTATCTTGATTTGAGCGTAATACAAACTGATACATACCAAAGTTAGGATCAAACTGTTGGAAAAATTCCTTTCCTACATGTATAACGAGAGCAGTTGTATCCTCTTCTAATGCCAACGTAGCATGCCCTACTTGAGGGGAAATAATGATTGTATCAAGAGGCTCCATTGTGAAAACCTCACTATTACAACTCATTTCTATACGACCTTTTAACAAAATAAGAATCTCTGTTTCCCCATGCCAATTATAATGATACGTACTTACCTTGTATATATGGCTACTAAAGTTTATGTGATTATGTTTATAGGTATAGTGAAAGTAATCCATATTAACTATATGCTCCCTAAAAATTTAACAATAATTATTAAACACCAAGTTTTATAAGCCAATTTTCTCTAACAGAGACAAGGTAAACATAGAAATACCTCCACCGATTCCACCAGCTACTGCTATTGTCAAATACGGAATATCAAGAACTATTTTAAAGGTCTTAAAAAACAGCACTATCTGTAAAAGTCCACAGATTAAGGTTGTCCCAAAAATTACTGCGCCTGCAAAAACCATATTAACAATATTTGTCAGTACAAAAACAGACATAAGTGAAAAAATAAATAACTCTATACTCTTAACTAAAAATATTTCAGAATAAGCATATAAATATACCATAAAAACTCGATTTAATGTTAATGTTGCGTCGGCCCCTCTTCCTATCAATAAAAAGATAGGCACGAACACAACAGACATAACAATAAACGCTAAAAATAAACCTATTATATTCCTTGCAAAAGTAGGATTAATTAAAAGTTCGGCTAATGTTGTTGTAGATTCAGGTTTTAATAAATTAACACTTACGCTCCCCAAAGTCATAATAAATAGCATGAATACTATATAAAATACAACAGCTTTTATAGAACCGCTTAAAGTTCCTCTATCCCGAAAGTATGGCAACCATAAGTTAGGACTCACAACGGCATTAAAAATTTGTCTATATACATTAATAGAGTCAGTACTATTAACCACAAAAACCTCTCTTATTTACATAAAAAATGCATCCCTTAGAAATTCAAGGGATGCATTCATTATGATATATTTATTTAACAACGGTCAACAGCAACTTAATTTTAATCTTTTATTAAGACTAGAGTGTGATGTTCATATATAAATTACATAAGAGCTGTAATAGCTGCTGCTAAACCAAAGAAGATACCTGGTGCATTGGCTAATGCTACTGGAATATCTCTATGTTCTTTAAACAAACCGTATAGTACCCATAATGTACAGTTGATAGCCGCTACTAAAGGTTGGATCCAATCACCAGTGCCTGGATGTGCTAAGTTGTTCATAATTTGTGGGAAATAAGATACATACATCGCTACAGCTGTAACAGTCGCTACCTTCCCTAAGTTTTCCATAAATTTTACTTGATTCATTATATCCTCCAAATTGATTAACTTCATGTTATTGTTAATTCCTCATGAACCATATTTTACTCAGTTTAGAGAATCTAACTATCCAAATTAAAAGACAAATTTTTGAATTAAATTAAGCCAAAAGTATAGTTTTTCATATTTTTTCTCGTTTTAAAACCGCAACCATATATAAATTCACCCAGAAAACACATACAAAAAAGCACTATTCACAAGGAATAGTGCTTTTCGAATCATTTATTCTGATTTTAATATATAGAAAATTACCCAATTCTAATCTTTCTATATGATCCTAAAATTTAATTTACAACAGATTAGAGTTAATCATTAATTAGAAGACTAATAAAAAGATTAATTATAATGCCTTTACCACGTCGGCCAGCTTCGCTTTTAAAGTTACTAGCTTTTGACTCATAAACTCTAGCTCACTCTTAGCTCTCGAATCATCTTCATAGGACAAGAAGGAGTGTAATAGATCAAGAACATCTTGATTTTCCACAGACACAATTTCTACGCCCTTTTGTAAGGTTGTTTTACGGCCAATTGCTTTTACTTGCTTCCGATATTCTGTGGGGGTCATACGGAAATGTTTTTTGAAAGCCACATTAAAGGCTTTAATATCTGCAAAGCCACAGCTGCTAGCAATCCTAGCGACGGCATCATCTGAGCTTATTAACTGAGCAGTTGCATCTCTTAATCTCAATCGCAGTACATAATCTACAAAGGAAATCCCCATTTGGCGTTTAAAAAACTGTGATGTATAGGCAACATTGTAACCACCAATTTTTGCAATATCCTCTAACTCAATTTTTTGCTGATAATGCTCATCTATATAAGTAATCATTTTATCAAAGGTAGCAGGCTTTATATCGCCAGGTCTAGCATTTTCATGAACTACCTTAACTGCATCAAATTCTCTAAAGACATCACCAGCCAAGGCTAAATAATGATGCTCTACCCACATGCGATGTACGGGACTTTCACCTTTAGCCATCAACAACATCATCATAGCCGCATGATGACGCAAAGTTGTAAAGACTTGATTATGACGAGTGCTTTCATCGGAACGAACAACAAATTGGTAAGAACCAAACTCTGGATCATACTGTTGATAAAACTCATTTCCTACATGAACAACAAACGCAATAACATCCTCCTCAAGCGCTAAAATAGAACATCCTACTTGAGGCGAAATTATAACTACATCAAGAGGCTCCATTGTAAAAGTCTCATCATTACAACTCATCTCAACGCGGCCTTTTAAGAGAATCATAATCTCCGTTTCACCATGCCAATTATAATGGTACGTGCCCACGCGATATATGTTGCTGCTAAACTCTATGTAATTATGTTTATATGAATAGTCGAAATAATCCATTGTTTCTGAAGACCTCTAACACAACTGCTTTTGCAGCTCCAGTTCTTGTGCTTTACCAAAATTCAACAAATCGACTTCATCTTGAGTCCAAGCACCAAATAAAATTCGATCTACAACAGTTCCCACAGATTCAGTACATAATTTTGAATTATATACTTGTTCTAAATCACGTTTATACACTTGAACGCTTTCAAAAAGTCCACTCTGTTCAAGTTCATTACTATTAGAAATCAAAGATTTAACAATTCCATCATGATGCTCTTTAGGCGTAGCTCTAGCTTGTAATGGATCCACTACTAACATTTCTAAATAACGCAATTGTGTGGTCAAATAAGATAACTCCGGCTTGGTCGCAATCAAACAAAAGTCAACTGCATAGCCTTTAGCTTTTAACAATGTAGCCGTATTAATCGGTACTGTGGCTGAACGCAAGGTCCCTTCAATAATTAAATTGTAGTGTAAAGAGCTTAACTTATCAATAACAGCCTCTACCATCTTACCGGCAAACATTTTTGTGTAGTCTACACTATCAACACCATATTTCTCCTGTAGTTCCCTAAAATGTGGATGTTGAGCACGATAGGTATCTCCATCAATGACAATATAGTCTCCTTGCGACTCTATCATTTTTATGCGATGAATTGTGGTTTTCCCAGCCCCACTTTGACCACCTAAGATAACGGCATGAGGTGTACTAGATATATTTTTATTAACCGTTAACAACTGAATAGTACGTTCTAGGGCATTATCAAAGTCTTCAGAACTATAGGGCTCCATATTTTGTACATCACTAGTCGTTTTATAATCTTTAACGCCTTGAGAAGCCTGTTCTAATGACTCTTTAATATTGTTTTCTAACTTTACCATATCTGACTTTAGAACTTCTAAGTCATGTATAGACGTAGCCAAATATAACTCTGTATTTACGATATGAGAATATGCTTTTAATGCCTCTACGCAGTCACTAGTGCCACTTTCATCTACTAACTTACAGAGGCGAGCTAACGTCTCCGCACTTTGTTCTTTTAGAACTTCTATTTGTAACGTTAAATTATATTGCTCAATGATAGTCATAGTGTATCCCTCTTAAAGCATATAAAAATGCATCCCCTAAAAATCCAAGGGATGCATTCATTATGATATATTTATTTAACTACGGTCAACAGCATCTTAAAGTTTTCTCGAGCATCAAGGCTATGCGGCACTTCAGATGGCATGATCAAGGTTTCACCAGCTTTCACATTGTGTTCCACATCACCGACGACGATGTGCGCCTCTCCATCGAGGATTTGTACAATTGCGTCACCTACAGTTACATGGGTAGAGATTTCTTCGCCCTTTGGTAACGCAAACAAGGTAATACTGAGGCGTTCATTTTGGGCAATCGTAATACTAATCACTTGCCCCTCTTTATACTCTAAGCGATCGCCTAGATGTAAAATTTCGTTTACTGGGATATTTTTTGTGAAAGTCTTACTCATAGAAATCACTCCTTATATAACTATATACTAGTAAAAGTAATTAAAAAGTAGATTGAAATACATTTCGTCAAAACTCAATGGATGTAACTAAAAGGATTATCCTTTTGTTGACTTTATTATAAGTTAATTGAGATTTAATTTCAGTACCTATAGCAACAGAATTGAAAGAATTTTATATAAAAAATAGACGAGGCCCTACAGAGAGACCTCGTCTTGTTTTTTATCATCATCTGTAAACATTACAGATATTGAATAAGCTTAATTTTGAAATGCTAAACGTCTAAAACTATTAATCTCATATACCTTAAATCGCAGGTAACAATCCCAATAGATACACATCAAAGGTATCGCCAGGCCGTACTTCATGTACACCACGCGGAATGCACGCCAAAGCATTAACAGTATAAAGACCTAACATGCTACTACTGTTAAAGTGACGGTTAGCCACAAAGCGTGGCGCACCACCACCAAAGATTACTTTACCCTGTACATAGCGATCGAAAGCATTTCGTTTAAAAATTTCTGAATCCATTACGCAGGCTACCACAGGGGTAGTCCAGTTTTTCAATCCCTTATAACGTTTCAAGGTTGGTGCTACGATTAAATGCCAGCCGTTAAAGGCAGCCCCTGGATTACCAGATAGGCCAAAGATAATTTGACCTTTCGGTGTCACCGCACCATAGGATGCGGCACCAGGACGCATTTGAATACGTGCATAAATAGATTGAGCACCTAGTTTCTCGTAAATAAGAGGCATCGTATCAAAGAGACCTACGGATACACCGCCGGAGCTGATGATAATATCTGCCTCTTCACTGAGCTGCAACACGTGGTTGATTTCAGACTCTAGTTCCTCTGGCGCATCGCTTACGTGATAATGTGTAATCTTATGAAAGCCTAAGTCTTCTAAAAGGCCGCAAATCATAGCTCGATTGGAATTATAGATTTTACCAGGTGTTAAACTTTCACCCGGCTCAATCACCTCATGACCTGAGGTAAGGACGAGCACTCGAGGCATCACATTTACAGTTATTTCAGTAAACCCTAAACCAGTCAAAATAGTTTGTACTGTAGAGGTTACCTCTGTACCACGTGGAATCACAGTAGTTCCAGCACTACATTCCTCACCTTGAGGGATGATATGATCACCACATTTACATTTACCTTGAATGGAAATTGTTGTGCCTGGTTCTCCGGAACCAACCACCTGTTCTTGCATAATAACTGTATCACATGTATCTGGTACTGGTGCACCAGTCATAATCCGTACTGCATGACCAGGTTCAACAGGGTGTTCCCACACAACGCCGGCACCAATAATACCGTCAACGATATATTCATTACGACCTTCTTCGTAGGCAATGGCATAACCATCCATCGCAGATTTTGGAAACGCAGGTACGTCTGTAGGGGCAATAATATCCTCTGCCAATACGTATCCTTTTGCAACCTTAACATCAATGGTTTCAATTTTATGAACTTTTGTTTGTAAGGCCTCATCCCATAATTGGAGTGCCTTCTCAACAGTAACGACGGCCATGTAAACTCCTCATCATTTCCTGTATGTGGCGTACCAATTTAGGTACGTCTTGATCCAACTTGTCAATTTCAATTGTCGCCACTCGGTCCATTGCATCCGAGATCAGCTCTTCCGTATGTCCCTCTTTTATAACCTCTATAATAGGGGCAATCCCTTGGGACCGTGTTTCTAGTATAACTATATCGACTGGCATATGCTGTGTCAAATCATACAGATTGGATTGTTCTTTTGTGCGTATGCGAATCGCCGTCTCAATAGGTCCCGCAATAGCCACTGCATCAGCACCTGCTTTATAAGTAAGGTCAGTATCTGTTCCATCATGATCCATTTGAAAACCGTGCTTATCGCTTTTAACAACGCCCACAGATAAGCCAACTCGTTGTAGTTCTGAAACGAGACGTGTTACCACTGTAGTCTTACCAGTTTTCCTTTTAGAAGCCACTACGCTAATGAGAGGCACACGACGAAACTCATTTTCTGCTAACGCACGAGCCCATTGGTAGTCTTCAAAGCGATTAATATTACTTAGTTCCCAAGTATAATCACTAGCATCTACAGACTCAACATGACCGATAACATCAAGAGCATGATGCAAAGACATATCCTCACCGACGAGAACAGATTGGATTAAAGAGGCAATATGCGTTCTATAGATACCGGCCATCGGCTCAGCTTTACCACTTTCACCATAAGGAACAATAGCGTTCCAATCATTGTGATCTACTTGGTACAGCCAATCAAAATAGAGATCCATCTCCATAAATGGCATATCTACAGCCATAACTGCATAAGCAGGACTAGGTCCTACAGCCAAAGTGCTATACAGACCTCCTAACGGGCCACATCGCTCAATAGAATCCCGAACAATAGAAACTTTTTCTTGCTCATCATTCGATAACGTATCGAGAATATGAGTCTGAATAGCATGACCTAATTGCTCATCGTCCCCAATAGAGATCAAAATATCATTTACATCGGCATCAAGCCCCTTGCGAAGCGCATGAGATATGAGACTTTCACCACCAACCCAAGACAACAAAGCCTTTGGCTGGCCCATTCTGGTACTAAGACCACCAGCTAAAATAATTAAACCTAATTTATCCACGACGTCGTAAACCTCGTTTAACACCTTGATAGATGAATAATAACACTACAATATTTAAAATACCATCTGGCACCATATAAGAAGCATTATAAACCATAGAGTAAATCCAAGGATTTTGCCCTTGTGGTGCATAGCTAGCAAAAACTACGGCCCCACTAGTAACAGATGCAGCCCAGCGCAATGCGATGCCTACAATTGAGCCTGTAATAAGTCCAGAAATAGAATCTTTAAAGTAGCCGCAAACGCCGATAGCACCATACGCTACCAAGTAATCTAAGATAATACTTAAATAATGAACAGATGATTTAAAGCCTAGAATGAAGTGTAAAATACCGTACACAACACCAGCGAAAATGCCGCGTGTGCCGCCCCAACGGTACGCATAAATCATAAGCGGCACTAAAGCTGCCGCCTTAATAGATCCGCCTTGCGGCATATGGAAAATCGTAATAAATGACAAGACTTGAGCAATGGCAATGGCCACACCTGCTTCAGCAAGCATCCGAGTTTTAGACTGACCCATTTCAATCGACCTCCTCATAAATATATATGTATAACTGATAGTATTATTTATACAGTCTACTTGTATTGTACTACAGTTTTTTCGTGATACCAAACAAAATATTCGGAACGTATTGAAAATTTTACGAGTCTCTTGTATAATGGTACAGGTTCAATATGTAATACTCGAAGGAGATATAGAAACTATGATTAACACAACGAACATCTTTGATTATGAAGACGTGCAATTAATTCCTAATAAATGTATCGTCAGTAGCCGCAGCGAATGTGATACACATGTAAAATTAGGTAAACGCACATTCCGCTTACCAGTGGTACCTGCAAACATGCAAACTATCATTGACGAAGAGTTGGCTGAAAAATTAGCACGCGAAGGCTATTTCTATATCATGCATCGTTTCCAACCTGAACGTCGTATGGACTTTGTAAAACGCATGCACGACCTTAACTTATATTCTTCTATTTCTATCGGCGTAAAAGCTGAAGAATTTGCTTTAGTTGATGAATTCAAAAAAGCAAACTTAACACCTGAATACATCACTATCGATATTGCACATGGTCACTCCAATGCAGTAATCGAAATGATCCAATACATCAAAAAGAACTTGCCTGACACTTTCATTATCGCTGGTAATGTTGGTACTCCAGAAGCAGTTCGCGAACTTGAAAATGCTGGTGCTGACGCTACTAAAGTAGGTATCGGTCCTGGTAAAGTTTGTATCACTAAATTAAAAACTGGCTTCGGCACTGGTGGCTGGCAATTAGCAGCTGTTCGCTGGTGTGCAAAAGCAGCTACTAAACCTATCATCGCTGACGGCGGTATCCGCGACCATGGTGACATCGCTAAATCTATCCGTTTTGGTGCAACTATGGTTATGATCGGCTCCCTCTTCGCTGGTCACGAAGAATCCCCAGGGGATGAAAAAATCGTTGACGGTAAAGCAGTAAAAGAATACTTTGGTTCCGCTTCTGAGTTCCAGAAAGGTGAACGTAAAAACGTAGAAGGTAAAAAAATCTTCATCGACTCCAAAGGTTCTATCTTCGATACATTAGTTGAAATGGAACAAGATTTGCAATCTGCTATCTCTTATGCTGGTGGTACTACTCTACAAGCTATTCGCAAAGTAGACTATGTACTTGTTAAAAACTCCATCTTCAACGGCGACCGTTAATACCTAGAAATATAAAAGCCACAGGTTCTATCCTGTGGCTTTTTTGTGTCTCTGAGGCTATTATTTAAATTTAAACTTCTACTTCTTTTGATTTATCCATTAACATATAAGCGTATTTACCAATACCAGCGCTAATAACGAGCATAGCCGTTAATACACTGAAAGCGATTGTAAGGCTAGTAGCATGAGCAATAAAACCAATCAATGCTGGCCCCATCAAAATACCCATATAACCAAGCATAGTAGATGTTGCCACTGCTTGTGTCATAGGAATTACATTTTGTTCCCCCATAGCGGAGAATAAATTTGGCACTACCATGGCAAGAGAAATACCTACTAATAAATAGGTGTACATGGAGCCGTAACCTGGTAAAAGAACAACAAGCGCCATCGCAAGTGAACCAAATAAATAGCCGCTAATAACGACTTGTTTAGAAGTTAAGTGTTTACCAAGTCTATTACCAAGCAATCGACCAATACACATAGTAGCATTAAAGAACATAACGCCCATAACGGCTTCTTCGATAACGATGCCCTTATCTTCAAACAAATACAATGCACTCCAATCCCCTACGGCACCTTCTACTAAGAAGGATACAAAGGATAAGATGCCAAAGATAATGGCAATGGGATGGAATGATAATGGGCTTTTAGACTTTTTAACAACCTTAGCATTTGGATCTTTACCAAAAGAAAGCATATACTGACTAGTGATAAGCATAGCGATAAACAATACAATAAGTACACCACAAATGCTTTCACTAACTGGCAAAGATAAGGTTTTTAAAAGGACAAGCAAAACACCAGCACCAGCAAAGCCACCTAAGCTCCAACCACCGTGGAAGGCGCCCATTAAATGTTTCTTACTCACTTTTTCTGTCAAAATTGCCTGTAGATTTGCAGAGGCACCGCTCAGCCCCATACCAATACCAAAGAAAAACAAGGCAATGGTCGCTTCAAAAATAGTAGAACACCACGTCACGATACCAAGTGATAACATACCAATAAAGCTACCAATGGTAACGGTTTTCTTGCAACCTAGGGACTCTACCATTTTGCCTGCTATAGCCATAGCTAAACAAGAACCTACACCGAGCAACAAAATCATGGAACCTAGTACATCTTCACCGATATCGAGCTTTGCCTTTAAATACGGCACAAAGCCCGCCCACAAAGAGGTATACATACCGGGAATAAAAAATGCCCCAAAAGCACCACGAATATTTGCTGTAGAAATAGAAACTTGATCGTTCATTACATCCTTTCTGGCTTCTAGAACCGTCCGGCGAAGAAAGGCCCTTTTTATCCGCAATGCGCTAATACTTGCATCATCACAGGAAACCATTTTAATTACATACGATTTATTATTGGAATATAATAACCCTCTTTACGATACATGTAAAGAGGGCTTGGTAAATTTAAACTAAACTTAAAAAGCCATAAAAGGTATTTCTGATTAAATGTAAGTAATTAGTCTTTTAAATGGAATTTAATAAAGCACCCATATGCCTACACAGCTTGTAAGTAACGCCACAAGAACCGGAACGGCGGTACGTTTAAGTAGGTCTACTGATTTAATATGCGCCACACCTGCTACGCCGACCATAACAGGGCTAATTGGGCTTAAGAACAACCCAAGGCTAGCTCCATTTTGCATGCCAAGCATAGTGGTTATCGGATCAAGGCTAAGATTAGATACAATATCAGGTACTAGTGGAACTAATGTGAATAATGGTGCTACATTGCTGCCTGTTACCATGCTAAGGCCTAACATACCGCCTCCAAGGACAGAGGTAAGTCCAATAGAGTTAAGGGATAGTGTTTGCAATGCACTTACTAAGGAATCAATAAGACCTAAACTAACTAACCCTTGTGCAAAGATTTGCCCCCCTATAATAAGGGTCACTGCATAGGAGAACTGGTTCCCCATACCTTCAAAGAAAACTGTGGTACTCTTAAGTACAGTTCTCAAATTGCGATGACGAATTAATTCAGCTAATAGAGCAATACCAAAGGCAAGCATCATAGCCAACGTAACATTCATCTTCACCCCAGGTAAACCATACTGACTAAAGCCCAAGATAAAACACAATGGTAATAAGGGGAATATCATATATAGCTTGGGCCCAATAGGCGCTTCAGGAATACTTTCAAGTTCATTTGCAGCCATAGGTCCATCAATTCGATCTCGGTATCTCTGCCACCAAAAATGAGCTATTGCAGTTACAATGGCAACCAAGAAATAAATTCGTAGTTGGTACCCTACAAAATAGTTCGGTACAGGCATATTCAAGGTCTTGGCAATTAATAAAGTGGACACAGCACCTGGGCCTACATCCATAAGATGCCCTGTAGCTATAACTGCTGCCGCCCCTACAGGGCTTACACCTAATCGAAGTAACACAGGATCCATGGTGACCATCATAAGAAGAGCAAGGCTCAACGGATTTGGTACACAAATGGATAGGCCCATATTGAGTAGAAACATAAGGGCTAACACAATATATGGTCGATTGAGACGATATAAAGGCTGAATAATTG
>NZ_CAKPTN010000039.1 GCF_934190855.1 uncultured Veillonella sp.
AGGGTATACTGTACAAATGCGTGAAGAGTTTAAAACTGAGAATTTAATCTTCTCCCCTGAATTCTTGCGTGAAGGTAAAGCATTATACGATAACTTGTATCCATCTCGTATTGTTGTAGGTGAAGTCTCTGAACGGGCACGTCGTTTTGGACAACTGTTAGCCGATGGTGCGCTTAAAGAAAATGTACCACAATTATATACAGACTCTACAGAAGCAGAGGCTATTAAATTATTTGCTAATACCTACTTGGCTTTGCGTGTGGCATACTTTAATGAGCTTGATTCCTATGCGGAGGTACGTGGTCTTAGTACAAGCCAAATCATTAATGGTGTATGTTTAGATCCTCGTATTGGTGATTTTTATAACAATCCGTCATTTGGTTATGGTGGTTACTGCTTGCCAAAAGATACGAAACAATTATTAGCCAACTACAATGATGTACCACAAAATTTAATCTCTGCTATTGTTGATGCGAATAGAACACGTAAAGACCATGTGGCAGATGCTATTATAGCTAAAAACCCAAAAATTGTTGGCATCTATCGCTTGACGATGAAAATGAACTCTGATAACTTTAGAGCATCAGCAATTCAAGGTGTTATGAAGCGCATCAAGGCTAAAGGTATTCCTGTCGTTGTTTATGAACCGACTCTTGATGCAGAAGACTTCTTCAATTCACCGGTGATTAAAAACTTTGAAGATTTTAAACGCGTCAGCGATGTTATTGTGGCTAATCGATGGGATCCATCTTTAGAGGATGTAAAAGATAAGGTTTATACGAGAGATATATTTGACCGCGATTGATTTAGCTATATGTATTGTGACGTTTAGGAGAGTAGTATGAAACGTTGGATACTATATATTGTGTTAGGTCTGATTGTGTTTTTTATATGGGATAATTCATTGCAAAATGGAGGCTCCTCTGATGGATTTAGCCTTATGTTTGCAGAAAAGTTAGCGCCTATAGCACATAAACTAGGCTTTCATGGAAATATATGGGCTTTAAATAGGGTTGTTCGGAAATTAGCACATCTAACAGAGTTTACAATCCTTGGTGGCGTTTTATATGCGATTTTACGTCGCTATATTGAATATGGAACCGTCTTTAAAACACTTGGTCTAGGGATGGCGATAGCTATTCTTGATGAATTTATACAAAGATTTTCACCAGGTCGGAGCTCTCAGTTTACCGATGTTATTATTGACACAATAGGGGTTATTATTGGTATATTCTTAGTAAAGTTAGCCTATGGTATAACTCAGAAAAAAAGCATATATAAAAAATAAACTGTTGATAATATACAAAATGAGTATAAAATGCCTCATAATCACAAAGATTATGAGGCATTTTTTAATGAAATTTAGATGAAAATTTAAATAGATTATTAAATGAACACATTATAATTTATCTATTTTTATATAAAAACCACTATACAAGCGACTTTTACCCTGTTATAATCATGAATAGAAAATGAAACTTAAATGAGATAAACATGAACTTTATAAAAGAGGACGATTTCTGTAAGGGATTATCGTAAGTAGAAGGGAAAGATTATGAATCGCGTGGTTGATTTACATGGTTGCATTTTGCCAGCTGTGTTAGGTCCTCAAGGGCCACAAACAATGGCAGAATCAGTAAAAATGATAAAATCCTTGGCTGAACAAGGTATTACAGATATTTTTAGTACACCTGATGTAACCGTATCTATGGATATGAATACATGGGATGAGATAGAAACAACATTGAATGATGTGAAGCTTGCTGTAGGGGAACAACAAGTGGATGTAACTATTCACAGTGGTGCTCGTGTTCTACTTTGTGATGAAATGGTTGAATATATTGCTGCTCATCGCAATCAATATCTTTTGGGGAATAGCCATTTCATGTTAGTAGCATTACCTCAAAATAGCAAAGTTCATCATGTTAATGCATGGTTGCTAAGCTTACTTGATATGGGTATTGTTCCTATCATTAGCGAAGTAGAATCTCACCGTCAATTGTTTACTAAACCTGAACAATTATTGGAGTGGGTTGATAACGGCATTTTGATTCAATGCAATATGGCATCTTTTAACCACAATAATGCTAATTACCAAAGAGCTATTGAATTGTACCGCAATGGTTTGATTCATTTCTTTGGTACTGGTTATAGCAGTGAAAGTAATGTACAAGCACATCAAAGTTATGTAGAAGCTATTTCTAAATTAGATAGCACGTACAAAAAAGATTTGCTCCCTAATATCCATCTTAATGAGCGAGATCTTTTGGCTAATCGCACATTCTATCCAGCGGTACCATCTAGTTGGGTAGGTCAAAAATCCAATTTCTTGACACGTCTATTTGGCTTTGCATTATAATTTATATAGGTTCTTTTATTCATGCTATATTGGTATGGGTAAAAGAACCTATTTTTACTTTATATTGTATTTGGACTTGAAAACAACCACCATATATAGTATACTGAGGAGGCAGTAGAAATAGAGAGTTTTCTAATAATTCTTTACATTTTTACATATAAATTTATAAAAAGTATGGTTTTCCATACTTTTTTCTATGTCTTAACATATTTTTCAGCGGTAACAAAATGGGGAGGTTGCCAATATGTTGCAGGTCATCAAACGGGATGGTACAAAGGTACCTTTCGACAAACACAAAATTGCTTTAGCTATTGAAAAGGCTGAGCATAGTAGTACAGGGTTGTACGAAGAGGGGTTAGCAGAGCGTATTGCAGATGAAATTGAAGAGTATGCTCAAAAGCTCCAAAAAGATATGACAATTTATGCTATTGAAGATCAAGTGTATTATAAGTTGATTGAGTATCATAATCCTGCAACGGCACGTGCCTATGAAGGTTACAAAGCTGTGCAAGCTTTCAAACGTCGTCAAAATACAACAGATGATGATGTAATTGGTTTGTTAGATCGCAGTAATGTTAGTGTTCTTGATGAGAACTCTAATAAGGATGCAGCGATTGTATCTACACAACGTGATTTAATTGCTGGTGAGGTGTCTAAGGACATTGCACGCCGTAAATTGATTCCTACGGATATTTTAGAGGCCCATGATAGTGGTGCCATCCATTTCCATGATATGGACTATATTATCCAACCTATGTTTAACTGCTGCTTAATCAATTTGGAAGACATGCTTACAAATGGCACGGTAATCAATGGTAAGAAAATTGATACACCTAAATCCTTCCAAGTTGCATGTACAGTTACAACACAAATCATTGCCCAAGTTGCATCTGGTCAATATGGCGGTCAAAGTATTAACGGCATCGATCGTATTTTGGCGCCATTTGTGCGTAAGTCTTATGAAAAAATCCTTAACAATGTTATTGAAGAACAAGTTGAGATTTACGGCATGGAGCCAAATATGGAAAAGGCTCGTGAAATCGCTTGGAAACGTACGCGTAAAGAGGTTAAGGATGGTATTCAAACTATCCAGTATCAAATTAATACATTGATGACTACAAATGGTCAATCTCCATTTGTTACATTGTTTATGTATTTCCAACCTGATTACGAATACGCTAAGGAAGCCGCTCTCATTACGGAAGAAATTTTACGTCAACGTATTAAAGGCGTAAAAAATGAAGCTGATGTATATATTACACCTGCTTTCCCTAAGTTGATTTATGTTCTTGATGAACATAATGTAACACCAGATAGCCCTTATTATTACTTAACTGAATTAGCTGCACAATGTACGGCTAAACGGATGTACCCAGATTATATTTCCGCTAAAAAAATGAAGGAAAACTATGAAGGGAATGTATTTAGTCCAATGGGTTGTCGTTCTTTCTTATCTCCTTGGAAGGATGAACAAGGGAACTACAAATTTGATGGACGCTTTAACATGGGCGTTGTGAGCTTAAACTTGCCACAAATTGGTATTTTGGCTCGCGGTAGCGAAGAAAAATATTTTGAAATTTTAGATAAACGTCTTGAATTAGCAGAAAAAGCATTGTTATTACGCTACAATCTTTTAAAAGATGTAGTGAGCGATGTGTCTCCAATTCATTGGCAACATGGTGCCATTGCACGCCTTAAAAAAGGTGAAAAAATCAGTCGTTTCTTATCCGGCGGTTATGCAACGATTTCTCTTGGTTACATCGGCATCTATGAAGCTACTCGCTTGATTACAGGTGAGTCGAATACAGGCGAAAAAGGCCGAGTATTTGCTATGAAAATCATGGATCGTCTAAATGCAGCTATTGACTTATGGCATGATAAACATAATCTTGGCTTTGGTTTATACGGTACTCCTGCTGAAAGCTTAACAAATCGATTCTCCTCTTTAGACCGGGCTCGTTTTGGTGTTATTGAAGACATTACAGATAAAGGGTATTACACTAATAGCTATCACGTAAATGTTCGTGAAGAGATTAATGTATTTGATAAATTTGCTTTCGAGTCTGAGTTCCAAAAGAAATCTACAGGCGGCTGTATTTCCTATGCGGAAATCCCGAATATGACTAATAATATTCCAGCTATTTTGACCATGATTCAATATATTTACGATCACATTTCTTATGCTGAGTTTAATACGAAATCCGACTACTGCCATGAATGTGGCTTTGATGGAGAAATCAAGGTAAACGAGCATAATGAATGGGAATGTCCTCGCTGTCACAATACGAACCGCGATAAATTAACTGTTATCCGCCGTACATGTGGTTACCTAGGCGAAAACTTCTGGAACGAAGGTCGTACTAAAGAAATCAAAGATCGGGTAATGCACATTTAAAAGTATTAGAATTATAGTTATCATATATACAAGGTAAAAGCTGTGCCTATGGCACAGCTTTTACTGTATTTGAGAGAAATAGAAATATATCTATATAGTGTTAGTCAAAGTTGATAGGCACTACTATGGAGGTTATGATGAGATATGGGCAAATAAGACAATATGATATTGCCAATGGAGAAGGAATTCGTACGTCTATTTTTGTGACTGGCTGTACGCATTGTTGTTATAACTGCTTTAACGAGGAATACCAAGATTTTAATGCCGGTAAAGAATGGACACAGGCAGAAACAGATTTAGTCGTATCCTATGTTAAGGATCCTAACTGCTCAGGTTTAACTTTATTGGGGGGCGAGCCTTTCCAAAATGTACAAGGTTTATTACCTGTAGTAAGAGCTGTACGAGCAGCTGCACCAGAAAAGAAAATTTGGGCCTATTCAGGCTATGAAATAGATGATATCTTAGAGGATGAGTTGAGAAGTGCTTTGTTACAGGAAATCGATATCCTCGTAGATGGTCGATTCATAGACGAACTTAGAGACCCTGCATTACGTTTTAGAGGGTCTTCTAATCAACGCATTATTGATGTGAAGAAGACATTAGAAGCTTGCGAAGTCGTATTAGCAATGGAGTAAGTATGGCATTTGATAAACGATTAATAGGTCTCATTATTATAGTGGGCTTTATAGCTGGCTTAGTGGGTGCTTTTTATACGCATTTATTGCATGGAATTCAACAGTTTGTATATCACTATTCTGCGGCTGACCACATGAGTTTTGGTGCCGCTGTAGCACGTGTTTCACCATTAGAGCGTTTAATACCTCTAGTTATATGTGGTGTAGTAGGGGGTGTAGGGTGGTTCCTCATTCATCGCTATGGTAAAGGTGTTGTAGATATTAAGGCTGCTGTTTCAGGAAAAATGGATATGCATCCTATTACAACTTTACTTCATGCGACGCTACAAATTATTACGGTTGGTATAGGATCCCCATTAGGGCGAGAGGTTGCACCACGCGAGGCCAGTGCAGGGATTACCACATTCTTAGTTGATCACTTTGACATAAAGCGTGAGGATCGTCAGCTTTTAATTGCTTGTGCTGCAGGGGCTGGTCTTGCAGCCGTTTATAATTCACCTTTATCAGCGGCCATCTTTACGTTGGAAACATTGTTGCTCACTTGGAATATGAGGGCTATGAGTGCTGCTTTAGTATGCTGCGGATTAGCCACCTTTGTGACTCGGCAAGCAGGTGTAGGAGATGTTATTCAATACACGATGGCACAGCCTAGTTTGGGAAGTCATTATGTAGAGTTTTCCATAGCTTTAGGCGCTATAGTTGCTGTGGGAGTAGTATTATTTAATATTACTCAAAGTAAGTTGCCAGCTATTCACCGTAGTAGTCCTGTTATGATTCCTATTTCCATCGTTGCTTTTACACTAGTAGGTGTAATGGCTATGTACTTCCCTGAAATTCTTGGCAATGGTAAAGCAGGGAATGAGTTAACCTTTACGAATGAAATTACGTGGACCTATGCATTGGGATTATTTGGAACTAAATGGGTTGCTGTATTGCTAGCTTTGGCAGCAGGTGCCTATGGTGGACGTATTACGCCATCTATGATGTTAGGTAGCACCTTGGCCATTGTGTTTGGTACTGCATGGTCCATTGCAGTTGCTCCTATTTCCTTAGGAATGGCTGCCTTTGTAGGGGCCGTAGCATTTTTAGGTCTCGCACAAAAGATGCCTATGACCTCTTGCGTATTTATGCTTGAATTATCTCGCTTCTCTGTAGAAATGTTGTTCCCTATAGCCTTGACGATGGGTACAGCACTTATGGTAGAGCAGATGATTCAATCAAAATTAAATAGCAGTAAGTAGTTATAACAAAAGAGCGGATAGTTGTTAAGCAACTATCCGCTTTTGTTTGTTTGTCAATTTCTGTTGTATATGTGATTATACGATTTTAGCGTTTTTATCGTATTCTTCGCCACCTGCATCAGGAAGCATACCGTATTCTACAGTCCACAAGTGTTTATATTTTAACGCTTGATTATGAATGCGCTCAATTTGAGTTTCATCTGTACGAACAACGCGAGCTGGAATCCCAACTACTAGAGAGTTAGGAGGGATGACAGTATTTTCTTTTAATACAGCACCAGCGGCAATGATGGAGCCGGAACCAATATGGCAACCACTCAATACGATGGCACCCATACCAACTAATACATTATCCTCAATTGTGCTGGCATGTACGATTGCACCATGACCAATTGTAACATAATCACCAAGGACACAAGCCTTATCATCATCTACGTGCAAAACAGAGTTGTCTTGTACGTTAGAGTAACGACCTACAACAATTTTGTTTACGTCACCTCGAAGTGCGCAATTTTGCCAGATAGATGCATATTCTTTTAATTCCACATCACCAGCAAGTTCTGCACCAGGCATAACGCAACTTTTAGGATCTAATTTTGGATATTTTCCGTGAAATGGTAACATGAGTACTCCTATATTATTAATTAAACGATTTCAATAAGGCGTTGAGCTTTACGAATAGACATAATAGCTTCATTCATTACAGATTGAACGATAGTATGAGCCGGTTCAATAGTAGTAAGACGATTTAAACCTTGGCCTACTTGTACAGCACCATTTACAACATCCCCATCAATAGCGGCGCGTTTGTTAGTGCCTTGAGACATTTTAGTGCGTTCTTCCGGTGTAGTAACACCATCAGTTTCAGCAGCTAGATAGCGTGTAGTAAATTCATTTTTTAAGCTGCGGACGCCACCGTGACCAGAGAGAAGGCCTGTTACAACAGAATCTGTATCTGTAGCGTTAATGATTGCTTCTTTCATGTTTGGATGTGCTTGGCATTCTTCGGCTAACAAGAAACGAGAGCCCATTTGCACGCCTGCTGCACCCATTAGTAATGCTGCTGCAAGACCACGGCCATCTACGATAGAGCCAGCCACAACAACAGGGATAGAAATTTCAGGTAAAATGTTTTCCATTAAAGACATTGTAGTTTGGCTACCGATGTGTCCACCAGCTTCCATGCCTTCAATAATCATTGCATCAGCACCAGCATCTTGGATGCGTTTTGCAAGTTTCAAAGATGGAACAACAGGAATAACTTTGATGCCTGCATCTTGCAGTGGTTTAATATACGGAACAGGGTTACCAGCGCCAAGAGTTACAAAGGCTGGTTTTTCTTCAATGATAATTTCTACTAATTCATCCTTATTTGGGGCCATTAACATAAGGTTAACACCGAAAGGCTTATCTGTTAATTCTTTACAAGCACGGATCTCATTGCGTGTCCATTCAGCATCGCGGCCACCAAGAGCAATTACACCAGTAGCACCAGCGTTGGCAACGGCAGCAACTAATTTGTGTTCAGATACCCAAGCCATAGCGCCTTGAATAATAGGGTATTCAATTTGTAAAAGTTGAGTTAAAGCTGTTCTCATACATCCTCCTATGATAACAATGTAATAAACGAATTCTTTATTAAGCTTCAAATAAGAATCTTTTGTTCTTTTATAAGAAACAGAGCTTTAATAAAGTAAAAGTATGTATAAGTATATACTTATATACTAATGTGATTAGGTGTATTTGTTAGAAACTATATAGTCCTATAATAACTTTTATATAGTCATATAAGCTCTTCTATATATAATAGTATAATATATAAATTATGTATACCTTAGATAGATGGATTGCAGTTGTTAATTAAATAAATAAGCTGTTAGTAAGCTGTTACTCTTAAATTTGAAATAGTATGGTCTAAAATGTCAAAGGACATTAATGTTATATTTCAAAATTCTAATTGATAATACATTTCAAGTTTGTAAGGTAGGATAAATCCGCATAGTATATATGATTTTTAAATATTAGAAAAATTGAGAAAATAAGAAAATGAGTATTGAAAAGTTTCGATATCTTTGGTATACTACATTACAGATAGAGTATCTAATTTAATTAAAGATAAAATTTAAACAAAATTTTCAAGTGAAGGAGGAAATACACATGGAAAAATACGTATGCGTAGTATGTGGTTGGGTTTATGACGAAGCTGTTGAAGGCGTAAAATTCGAAGATCAACCAGCTGATTATGTTTGCCCACTTTGCGGTGTTGGTAAAGACCAATTCGAAAAAATGTAATTGACTTTCCAAAAAGGCTATCTTGAGTCCACTTAAGATAGTCTTTTTTATTTGACAAAGCACCATGTCATGTTTATAATATTATGAGTCGAGGTAAGATTATGAAACTGCAAGTAGAGCAAGCAAAAGAACATATAGGAAAGAAATTTCCTTATAGCTATACGATACCAACCTCTGAGCTTGGTGACGTAACTGCTTTTCCTTGGAGCCGTCATGATATAACCATTAATGGTGAGTTTTGGTTTGATGGTCAAAATTACATCGTTCAAGGTTCGATAGAGTCTAAAGGTGATTACGATTGTTCTCGTTGTTTAAATTCGACAGAGCATGATCGTAAGGATTCCTTTGAGGAAATCTTTAGTGACCGTCGAGATACTGCGGATGATGTGACTCCTTTCGATGGAGAGGAAATTGACTTAACCGAACTAATTAGGGATACATTAATCATCAATGAGCCCTCTCAAGTGTTATGTCAGGATGATTGCAAAGGATTGTGCGTTCATTGCGGAGCAAATTTAAATGTTTCACCTTGTTCTTGTGAATCCTTTGTGGTGGATCCTCGATTTGCAGAGTTACGTGCTTTGCTTGATGAGAAAGATGATAGATTGTCCTAATGATTGTACTAAGGAGGTGCAGATAATGGCAGTACCTAAACGTAGATTGTCTAAATGCCGTCGCGATCGTCGTCGTGCTAATTGGAAATTAGAAGCTCCTGGTTATGTAGCATGCCCACAATGCCACGAACCTAAGATGCCTCATCGTGTTTGCCCTACATGTGGTCACTATAAAGGTGAGCAAGTAGTAGCTAATGCTTAATATGTGAGCGGATGAAAAGACGCCTACTTCGGTAGGCGTCTTTTTTATATGTTTTTTCATTTTATATTCTTATATAGTTTTTAGTTATATACTTATAACTTTATATGCCACTTAATTAGTAGTAAGTGTCACTATTTTATAGTAAGATTAATCTATAAGGTAGTGGCATTTTTTTATACTTTTATAAACTAAAAGATACTTAAATATAAAATTATAACTATATTTTGTATATGTCATTAAAATTTGTTACTATATGTATGAAAAGCCTTGCCAATAGGGGAATTATTGTATATACTTAGGATGTAATATTAATACTAGGTCATAAAAGGTGGTCCCATGAGTCGGTTAAAGAAGCAAGAGCGCCAAAAGCAGTTACAAGAAAAACTGAATATTACGCCATTTCTTACTGATGAAGAATTGGCAACGCACTTTAGTGTAAGTGTGCCAACTATTCGTCTAGATCGACTAGAGTTGGGAATACCTGAGTTGCGTGAACGTATTCGCGTAATGGCTACAGGTCAATCACAAGAAACGGTAGATCATGTACCGTATGAAGTAGTTGGGGAATTGATTGATGTCACTGAAGGGCAACAAGCATTATCTATGCTACGGACTACGGCTGATATGGAAGATCGATTTGGACATGTAGAGCCACAGTATTTATATGCTCAAGCAAATTCCCTCGCAAAAGTAGTCATGGGTACTACTGTTTGTTCTGCGGAAGTTGGAAATATAAAATACAAGAACCCAGTAGGAGCTGGTACAAATTTGGTGGCAAAAGCAGAAATTGTTCGCCGCCGAGGTAATAAGTTCTTTATTTGGGTCATCATAAGAGATAAAATAAAAGAAGTATTTCGCGCAAAATTTATTATGGAATCCGTAGAGAATAGGGTGTAAATTATGAAAATTGCAATAGACGCCATGGGTGGCGACTTTGCTCCATTGGAGACTGTACTAGGATCCATTGAAGCCGTACGAGCAAATGAACACATTCAAGTGGTGCTCGTCGGCGATGAGCAGCAAATTTTTAACATATTAGAAGCTAATAATGAAGCTAAGAATCCACGTATTTCTGTACATCATGCTAGTGAAGTAATCGGCATGGATGAGCATCCAGGTCAAGCATTGCGCAAGAAAAAAGATGCATCTATCGTAGTAGCTACAGCGCTAGTTCGCGATAATCATTGTGATGCTGTTATTGCTCCTGGTAGCACCGGAGCTGCTGTTGCAGCAGCCTTGTTTGGTCTTGGCCGCATTACGGGGGTAGATCGCCCTGTTATTGCAACACCAATGCCTACAGTAAGTGGTATTACTGTTATGCTAGATTCAGGTGCAAATTCAAATTGCAAGCCTAAACATCTTGTACAAGGTGCTTTGATGGGTTCTGAATACGCAAAGCTTTTATTAGGTAAAGAAAATCCTACTGTAGGATTACTAAATATCGGTGAAGAATCCACAAAAGGGAATGATGTTGTTCTAGCTACGTATCCAATCTTGGAACGTATGAAGCTTATTAACTTTAAAGGTAACATTGAAGGTCGTGATATTCCAAAAGGGACTGTTGATGTTGTTGTATGTGATGGCTTTGTAGGCAATGTAGTATTGAAATTTGCGGAAGGCTTGGTAACAGGCTTAACACAATTAGTAAAAGATAGCATTATGGCAGGTAGTATTTTTGCCAAGATTGGTGCTATGTTAGTAAAGCCAGCTTTGAAAAAAATGGCAAAACGCTTAGATCACACTGAAAATGGTGGCGCTCCACTCTTAGGTGTTAATGGTTTGTTTATGATTTCTCATGGCAGTTCTAAGGCCAAAGAGATTAAGAGTGCTATCGAAATTGCTGATGATCTAGTAGAGCGTAAAATTATTCAACACATTCGTGATACGATGGAAATTGAAGGAGCCTTAAAGTATGACTATGATGAATAAACCTGTAGGGATCATTGGTACTGGGAGCTTCCTTCCTGACAATGTAGTAACAAACTTTGATCTTGAAAAAATGGTTGATACCAACGACCAATGGATTAGAGAACGTACTGGTATAGAAGAACGACGCATTGCACCGGAAGGTATGAATACATCCTATATGGCAACAGAGGCTGCTAAGAAAGCATTGCAAATGGCTAAGGTCAATGCAGAAGACATCGATATGATTATCTTTGCTACCTTAACACCAGATATGATTATTCCTTCTGCAGCTTGTGTTTTGCAAGCTAATCTAGGGGCTAAAAACGCAGCAGCTTACGATTTACAAGCGGCATGTTCTGGCTTTGTATATGGATTGATTACTGCAGCTAGTTATATTAGCTCTGGTATTTATAAGAAAGTACTCGTTGTGGGGGCAGAAATTCTTTCCCGTCGAGTAAACTGGAATGATCGTGGCACATGTATCCTCTTCGGTGATGGTGCAGGTGCTGCAGTAGTATCTGAAGTACCTGAAGGTTATGGTATTAAAGGTATTGATATGGGCGCCGACGGCACTGGTGGACCAGCACTTTGTATTCCAGCAGGTGGTACTGCTGTGGTAGCCAATGATCAACGTGTAGAAGAAGGTTTAACATTCATTCACATGGATGGCCCTGAAGTATATAAATTTGCTGTTAAAACGATGGGACGCACTGTTTTAAAATCTTTAGAACGAGCTGGTATGGAGCTAAATGAATTAGATTACTTCATCCCTCATCAAGCAAATATTCGCATTATTGATTCTGCAGCAAAACGATTGCATCTGCCAATGGAAAAAGTTTTTGTTAATTTACATAAGTATGGTAATACATCTGCCGCGTCTGTAGCGATTGCTCTTGATGAAGCATATCGTGAAGGACATTTCAAACGTGGAGATAATGTTGCGTTTGCAGGATTTGGTGCGGGCCTAACATGGGCAAGCCTAGTCTTGAAATGGTATTAAGGAGGACACATCAAGATGATTAAGACTGACATTTGTGATTTATTGCAGATTGAGT
>NZ_CAKPTN010000040.1 GCF_934190855.1 uncultured Veillonella sp.
GGTCTTATATGGTCTAAGCATTGTCCTTGGGCTCACCGCATTGCGATTGCCATCGATTTGCTTGGCTTAGATAAAGTGATCTCCAAAGGCACGGTTGATCCATTGCGTCCAGCAGGCGTTATTGCAGACTGGTTCTTTACTCTTGATAAAGACGAAAAGGACCCTGTGTTGGGTATTCACTCCTTAGGTGAAGCGTACCGCAAAGGTGACCCAAATTACGACGCCCGTTCCACGGTACCAGCTATCGTAGATATTACAACTGGTGCGGTAGTAAACAATGACTACCATGCGTTGACGACTGAGTTAGCATTGGGCTTCAAAGATTTCATCTCTCCTGATGCTCCAGATATTTACCCAGAAGAATTGCGTGCTGATATCGACGCATTGAACGTTATCATCTACGCTGATTTCAACTTGGCTGTAAACTTGGCAGCTCTTGTAACAAACCAAAAAGATTACGAATACTACTATGATCGTATCTTTGCTCGCTTAGACTGGCTCGAAGAACGCCTTAGCAAGCAACGTTACTTGATGGGCGATACTATTACAGATCCAGATATTCGTATCTTCCCAACATTGGCACGTTTCGACCTCGTATTCTACCAAAAATACTTGGTTAACAAAAAACGCCTCGTAGACTATCCAAATCTTTGGAACTACGCGAAAGACTTGTACTCTAATCCAGCATTCGGTGGCACAACAGACTTTGACTCCATGCGTAAACGTTTCTACTATGTAGACCATACGCCATTTGAAGATCTACCACGCCTTATTCCAAAAGGTCCAGACGACTCCATTTGGTTAGAGCCAAATGACCGCGCTGAAAAATTTGGTAAATAATAGATTTAATTTTAAATAACTGAAAGGGAACCCATGGATTTAGTCACAAAGACGATTGTGAACTACATAGAACAAACGGATGTGACGAACCGTGAGGACCTCCTGTCAGTGGCTCGCATTGCCTTTCTAGATTATCTGGCGTCTTTAGCTCCGGCTGAGATGGAACAGGCCGTTCAAGACTTGGCTCGGTTTATCGGGACTAATGGAGAAAATATATCTAGAGCTGATAAAGCTTTATATTATGGTTTTGCCTCCCATTATCTTGATTTTGATGATGCGCAGGCGAATTTGGCGGGTCACTTCAGTACTGTTTTATATTCTGCTTTATTAGCAGTGATCGAGCCCACTGATACGTGGCATGATTTTCTTCGTGCCTATATCATCGGCGCCGAGCTTGAGGGGATTATTGGTTCTCTCATTAATCCTGCCCATCGGACCCAAGGATGGCATTCTACGGGGACCGTTGGTGTGATTGGGGCAGCGGCCGCTATAGGCGCTTTGCGAGGCCTTCATGGTGAAAGCTTGGCTCAGCTCCTGTCTCTGGCTGCTACTCAATCGGCGGGCATGTTCTTTCAAAGTGGTACAGATGGTAAGCCGCTCCATGCGGGACTAGCAGCACGCAATGGTGTATGGGCTTACGAACTGTTACAACATACATCACTTCAAACAAGTACAAAACCATTTGACACTGAACGGGGTTGGTTTAAAACCATCGGTAATATTACCGTTACATCAAATGACATTGCTAGTCGTTGGCTAGCGCCAGGGCAACTTATTGATCCTGGTTTATGGATGAAAGTCCACCCGTATTGCTCGGCAGCCATTTGTGGCGCTGAAGCAGCAGAAATCGTGGCACATAGTATATATACTACATCTTCTTCGTATGTGTCTAAGCACTACAACGTTTCACCAGATGCAGAGGAGCAAGGTAAACGTAGACTATGTGCCACCCTCGTTTCTTCCCTTTGGGATGATATAGATAGAGTTACTGTACATTTCCCGCCTGGCGCTGATGCGGCATTGCGCTATACATCGCCGACAACAGGTCGAGAAGGGCAGTTTTCCATAGAGTACGTCGTGTACCAAGTCCTTGCGTATGGGGCGGTACAGGATGAACTATTTAAGATAGATACTATAGACCAATCCGTACGGGAGTATATGTCGCGTATAGAGCGTGTTTATGACTTACCGAAAGTAGCCCAAACGGAGCGGATTACGAAAGTAACCGTTACTTTGAAGAATGGTGATACTTTCACAGAAACGGTGAATAATCCAAAAGGATCGCCGAACAATCCTCTTACCTTAGAGGACATACGCATTAAACTAGGCCTCACCTTAAAGGCTGACCAAATAGATAGAATGATTGAGGCTTTCACCCATACCAATGAGGTGGAGCCATTCCTGCAAACATTGCGAAAAGAAGGAGTTTTACATGTTTAATACAAAGAAATTGACGAAATTATTCGCCATCGGCGCATTGGCATTAGGCGTGCTCGTTGTTGCTGGTTGCGGCGACGATACATCTAAGGACGCAAAGGTAAATCCTAATGCGAAAGTGATTAATGTAGCTACACGCGGTACAGTTCGCCCGTATTCCTACACAGATGATAACGGCAACCTTACAGGCTTTGACGTAGAATTGTTGAAAGAAATTGAACGTCGTAATCCAGACCTTCACTTCAACTTCAAGCCGATGGCCGTTGATGCTGCCTTCGTAGCAATGGATGCAGGCCAAGTGGATATGATCGCTAACCAAATGCGTCGTAACCCAACTCGTGAAGCAAAATACTACTACACAAATGAGGTTAACAACTACTCTACTCGTAAATTAGTAGTTAAAAATGACCGCAATGACATTTCTAAACTAGATGATTTAAAAGGCAAAAAAATCGCCGTTACTACATCCTCTGAGTTCAACGAATTAGTAAAACAATTCAACGAAACAGCAAATCCACCAATCGACGTTATCTATACAGATAAAGCGGGTGCTGAAACATTGAACCTCGTTGCTACAGGCCGTGCTGATGCAGCCGGTGAGTACGAATACGTTATTAATTCTGCCATTAAAGACCGTGGCTTGCCACTCAAAGCGGTAGGCGATGTATTGGCAGTAGTACCAACTTACTTCTTGTCTAAACGTACAGATGACATGAAACAAGTGAACGAAAAAATCGATAAAACGATGAAAGAAATGCGTGCTGATGGTACGTTGAAAAAACTTTCTGAACAATATCTTGGTGGGGATTACACATTCGATCCAACACAAAAATAACGAATAGGCCGCCTTGGCGGCCTTATTCTATTATGTCTAGAAGCGAGGTGCTACTGTGGGCAAGTATTTTGATGTGTCCTACATGATCCAAGCGTTTCCACAGCTCTTGAATTATGTGCACGTAACGGTGCTCATTACCGTTATTTCTGCCATCTTAGGTGTTATTTTAGGCTCTATCATAGCCATCATTCGCCTCAAGAAGGTACCAGTATTAAACCAATTATTTATTGTATTTATCTCCTTTATGCGCGGCACACCGTTCTTGGTGCAGCTCTTCCTCATTTACTTTGGGGTGCCAGAAATCATGTCCCACATGGGGCTTAACATGAAAAATGTGCCAGGCCTTGTATTCGTGTACGCTGTGTTTACATTACATATTGCAGCGTATAGCGCTGAAATTATGCGCTCCAGTATCGATGCGGTGGCTCCTGGCGAGAAGGAAGCCGCTAAAAGCCTTGGCATGACCGAGTTCCAAAGCTATGTGCGCATCATCTTGCCGCAGGCTTTCACCATGAGTATTCCACCGTTGACGAACCTCGTTATCGGCATGTTGAAAGGGACAGCGCTCATCTTTAACGTCGGCGTTGTGGATATGATGCGTAAGGCGGACCTCATGGGCGGCAATAGTCAGCGCTATCTTGAGCTATTCGTCGACGCAGCCATCATTTATGGCATTCTAATTATCATTGTGTCCCTTTTGGGCCGATTGCTTGAAAAACGTTTTACCGTTGCGGGCAAGGAAACGCAACGCATTTTGATCAGTGAGGAGTAGGGGTGTATGGGACATATAATTGATTCAACCTATATTTATGGCACCTTCTTTGCTGTCATTCCTTATGTGAAAGTTACCCTCATGATTACCTTCCTCAGCGTTGGTTTGGGTACAATCCTAGGATTATTAAGTTGCGTGCTACAACAGAATAAAGTACCTGTGCTCAGTCAGCTCAGCTACTTGTACGTACTATTGTGCCGTAGTATTCCGAACATGGTTCTCTTATACCTCGTGTATTATGGCTTGCCAATCCTATTCCTCGCCGTAGAGGATCAAACGGGCGTGCATGTGCCTTTTGAAAAGGTGCCTGCTACCTTCGTAGCCGTTGTAGGCTTAACCTTGCACACAGGGGCGTATTTGAGTGAAATCTTCCGGGCTGCCTTACAATCTGTACCAAAAGGGCAAATGGAAGCGGCTCAAGCCATCGGTATGACATGGTTCCAAGCATTCCGTCGTATCGTATTGCCACAGGCTACAGTCTTTGCGTTGCCCCTATTTACTAATCAGTTCCTTAACACCATGAAGAGTACCAGCATTGTATTTGTCATCACTGTTATTGAATTATTTGGCGCTGCAAAGTTATATACAGAGGAAAATTCACAGTATTTTGAGGCCTACATCGTGGTGGCCGGTCTATTCTGGGTGATGGGGATTGTCTTTGAATTTATCTTCCATCGTTTAGAAATCTATGCAAGCAAGTATAAACGAGGTAATGCATTATGATAGATATTAAACAAGTTCACAAATCCTTCGGGAACCGTGAAATTTTAAAGGGCATCGACCTACATGTGCCAACGGGATCTGTAACGGTTATCCTTGGCCCGTCCGGTAGTGGTAAGACGACGTTCCTTAGAACGCTTAACTTCCTTGAAAAGGCCGATGCAGGGACAATGCAATTAAATGATATTTCCGTAGACTTACATAAAGCGTCTAATAAGGAAATCTTAAACGTGCGCCGTAACACATCCATGGTATTCCAGTCTTATAACTTGTTTTCCAATAAAACAGTTATTGAAAATATCATGGAAGGCCTTGTAACGGTTAAGAAAATGAAAAAATCTGAGGCCCGTGAAATCGCGCAACGCTTCCTCAAGGAAGTAGGCATGGAAGGCTATGATGATTACTATCCTGTACAACTTTCCGGTGGTCAACAACAACGTATTGGCATTGCTCGTGCCCTTGCGATGGACCCAGAGGTTATTCTCTTTGACGAACCTACTTCAGCCCTCGATCCTGAGCTCGTAGGTGAAGTATTAGCCGTTATCCGCAAGATTGCGAAAGAGCTTAAGGTTACGATGATTATCGTAACTCACGAAATTGGCTTTGCTAAAGAAGTGGCCGACCAAGTCGTATTTATGGAAGGCGGCGTCATTGTAGAACAAGGGGACCCTAAGGTTGTCCTTGAACATCCAACAGAAGAACGAACACGTAAATTCTTAAGCCGTTACCTTACACTTGATAGTGAATTGCCTCTAGATAGTGCAGCTTTATAAACGAGGTATATAATGAAAGAATTTAGACAATTAACCGTAGATGATGCGGCTGAGTACCACGAGGTGTTGATTGCAGGATATGCGGAGAATAAGAACTACCCTATATCCTTTGATGCCATCAACTTTAGCCAAGAAGAGTCTCGGGCGTGGATTTTAAAATATCCTGTATATGGTCTCTACGTAGATGGCTCCTTGGTATGCTCTATTTCATTCCGCATGCCGTGGATACCAAAGGCTACGCCAGACGTATATCCGCACATTGCACACTTTGTGACAGCCCCTGAACATAAGGGGAAGGGCTATGCTCGTGAAGTCCTAGCCGAAGCAGAAGAACTATTGCGCAATGTATATAAGACGCCAGCCGTAACACTTGGTACCGCCGCAGAGCACCCGTGGCTTACACAAATGTACGAAAGCTTTGGCTTTAAAGAATTTAAACGGACACAACTACCTGGGAAAGTACATACGACTATTTTCTTCAAAAAAATATTGTAATAAAAACTCCAATTTTGGATCCAACGATACAAACAGCGACTAGTTAAGATAATCAACTAGTCGCTATTTTATTTTACATATAGTTACTATTTTATATGTAATCGTTATTGATAGTTTGTATGTAGTTATTATTTTATATTTTCTTCTATTGAATCATGGTTTTTAACTATTTATAGACACTATTTCGTTAATACATGTAATGGTATAATAAATGAAAATGTTACTATTTGTGGAGTGTGAATAAGATGTATGAAATCGTAAATGAACCAAATTTAACAATAGCTTTTGATATGGATGTAGAGCTATCTGAATTTGGTGTATTTGGCGTATATATTAAACGAGGTTATAATATCTGTTCTGGCTATATTGATCCTAGCGATTGGTCCGGGATTCGCAAAGGCTATCAAGAATTAGTTGATTTGTATGAGAAGTGTAAAGGCAAAGCAACCTTTACCTATGTATTAACTGGAGAAGGGGATACCCTTACATTCTCGTTAGATCAAAAGGGTGCTTTGACGATAGATGTTACTATTTGTACTACTTACAATTACAAATGTCATATGACAATTGAAAGTTTAGATCAAACGTATTTGCCAAAATTCATTGCATTTTTCAAAGACTTTTTAGAACGAGAGCCAAAATAAAAGAGTCGCATCAAAGGATGCGACTCTTTTTCTGTACCCAGTTTCTATTTACAATTATTTTGTAACAACTTTAAGATCTACAGGGATTTTAGCTTCTACAGCTTCGCCTTTGATAACTTTTTGAGCTGTATCGATAGCGATTTTACCCATTTGGTCTGGTTGTTGAGCAATTGTTGCAGCCAATGTGCCGTCTTTAACAGCTTTGTCTGCATCAGCAGTACCGTCAAAGCCTACGATGAAGATTGTTTTGCCTGCGGATTTAGCTGCTTGGATAGCACCCAATGCCATTTCGTCGTTATGAGCGAAGATAGCTTGTACATCAGGGTTAGCTTGCAAGATATTTGTTGCTACGTTCAAACCTTTTGTACGGTCGAAGTCAGCACTTTGTTTTGCTACTACTGTTAAGTCTTTGTCAGCTACGTTGTGGAAACCTTGGCCGCGTTCACGTGTGGCGGAAGCACCAGGGATACCTTCGATTTCAGCTACTTTTGCAGCTTTGCCTACTTTATCAACGATAAGTTGTGCAGCCATTTCGCCGCCTTTAACGTTATCGGAAGCGATATGAGCTACTACTTTGCCTTTATCAGCAGAGCGGTCAACAGTGATTACAGGAATGTTTTTAGCATTTGCTGCTTCTACGGACGTAGAGATAGCTGCAGAGTCTACAGGGTTGATAATCAATACGGAAACGCCGCTTTCAAGCAAGTCAGAAATATCGTTTGCTTGTTTAGCTGGGTCGTTTTGAGCATCAACGATTTTAACTTTAAGACCAAGCGCTTTAGCTTGAGCCTCAACGCCTTCCTTCATAGTTACGAAGAATGGGTTGTTCAATGTGGAAACAGAGAAGCCGATAGTGCCGGATTTTTTGTCGCCGCCGTTATCAGCGCTTTTACCACAGCCTGCTACAAGACCGATAACCATGATAGCCATCGCCAACAGTAACAATAGTTTTTTCATAGGAACCTCCTAGGCTTTCTTGCGGTCTGCAAGAACCGCCAATAAAATGACAATACCTTTTACAACTTGTTGATAGAAACTGGAAACGTCGAGAATATTTAACCCGTTGTTGAGGGTACCGATAATGAGGGCACCAATTAATGTGCCAACGATATGACCACGACCGCCAGCAAGGCTTGTGCCGCCAAGAACTACGGCTGCGATAGCGTCGAGTTCGTAGCCTGCACCTGCTGTAGGTTGTGCAGAGTTAAGACGAGATGTGATGATTGCACCAGCGATACCACAGAGCATACCGGTTAAGGCATACACGAAGATTTTAACGCGGTCAATCTTGATACCAGCAATGTAACTTACCTTTTCACTACCACCTACGGCGTATGTTTTACGGCCTAAGGATGTGCGGCTCAATACGAACCAGAGGATGATGAAAGCTAGGAACATTGTGATAGCTGGAACTGGAAGGCCTGCAATATCCCCTTGGCCAAAGCCGTGGAATAGAGGGTCTTGGGTAAGGCCAGAGATTGGATTGCCGTCCGTGAATACTAAAGTCGCACCACGGTAGATGGTCATGGTCGCCAAGGTGGCGATAAATGGAGCTACGCGACCATAGGTAATAACGAGACCGTTAATACCGCCCAATACAAGGCCAGCACCTGCGGCTAAGAAGATAGCCAATACAGGATCAGTACCAGTTACGATGAGGTTCGCCATCACTGCACTGGAGAGGGCGAGGATGGAACCAACGGATAAGTCGATACCGCCAGTTAAGATGACGAAGGTCATACCAAAGGCGATGATCGCATTGATGGATACTTGGCGCAACAAGTTACGCAAGTTAGAGAATTCAAGGAAACTGTCATTCATGACAGAGATAATTACAAATAATAGGATGAGGCCGATGAGGGGGCCTAATTTTTTTATATATTGTAGAGCTTTGCTGTCCATTATTGTCCTCCTGTGGCTAATGTCATAATCGATTCTGGTGTTGCATCGCTGCGGTCCAAGATACCTGCTACGCGACCTTCATGAATGACCATAACGCGGTCGCTCGTGCCCAGCACTTCAGGTAACTCAGAGGACACCATGATAATGGACACACCATCGTTCGTTAATTCGTTCATTAAATCATAAATATCACGTTTCGCACCGATATCGATACCGCGTGTCGGTTCGTCCATGATGATAATGGATGGCTTTTTACCAACCCATTTGGCGATAACCACCTTTTGTTGGTTACCACCGGATAAGGACGATGCTGGTTCGTGAATAGATTGTGTTTTAACGCCTAGTTTTTTAGACAATTCGTCAGCAAAGGAATTGAGCTTGTTGCTATCTAGTATATGAGATGGGCAAATTTCGCCAAGGTTCGGCAAGGTAATGTTGGAACCGATGGAGAAGTCGAGAATCAAGCCTTCGCTCTTTCTATTTTCTGTGATGAAAGCAATGCCAGCTTTGATGGCATCTTCTGGCTTTTTACAGTTGAGAACGGAGCCGTTCACTGTTACGGTACCGCCGTTATGTTTATCTACACCGAAGATAGCGCGCATGATTTCTGTACGGCCAGCGCCCATAAGGCCTGCTACGCCGAGGATTTCACCTTTACGCAAGGAGAAGGAAATGTCGTTGTCAAAGCCTTCTGGTTTAAGGTTATCCACACTCATCACTACTTCGCCTGGTGTTGTAGTGCGCGCAGGGTAGAACTCGTCGATAGAACGACCTACCATGTGGCGTACCACTTCGTCTACAGAAATCTCAGATGTTGGTTTAGTGATGATGGTGTGACCATCACGCATAACCGTTATGGTATCGCATTCGCTAAATACCTCTTCCATGCGGTGAGAGATATATACGATAGCAACGCCGCGTGCTTTCATTTTGCGCATCATATTGAACAATGTCGCCGTTTCGCGCTCGGTGAGGGCTGCTGTCGGTTCGTCCATGATGACAACTTTTGCATCTAACATCAAGATGCGAAGGATTTCCGTCATTTGTTGGTGACCAACGGAGCAAAGGCCTGCCTCAGTAGTAAGTGGCAATTCGATACCTAGTTCTCGGCATGTATTTTCCGCCTCAGCGAGCATCGCTTTTTTATCGAGCATACCAAATTTGTTGCGCTTTGGTCTAATTAAATATAGGTTTTCTAACAATGTTAGGTTTGGCCAAATGTTGAGCTCTTGGTGGATGAAAGCCACACCGTTTAGCTCGGCCTCTCTCGGGTTCGGGAAGGTGCGCTCTACGCCGTCGATGGTGATTGTACCAGCATCTGCCTTGTGAATACCGGTAAGGATATTCATGAGGGTGGACTTGCCGGCGCCGTTTTCGCCCATCAAGGCGTGAACCTCGCCCTCCTTGAGGGTAATACTTACATCGCGCAGTACTTGGTTCGTACCAAATGCCTTCGCAATGCCTGACATAACAATTTCCATAACTACTCCTATATGATTGGTGAAAGTATCTCTAATGTATGTAATAGATTTGATCGTTAGTTAACTTTGCAAGCCAATCTGCTTAACTTACAGGTTCGGATGCTTGATTAATAAAACTAGTCAGTTAATCTATTGCTCTAGGGACGATCGCTGAAAATACAATCGGCGCGCAAGATAATGTTTGCATACGGAGATGCTTCACCAGTTCTAATAATGCATTTGCATTGTTTTGTTGCTTCTTTGAAAGCCTCATGGCTCGTTTCAATCCATTCGTATTGATCGGATGGGAAGGTAGTCTCCAAGAAGTCATACGCTTCAGAATTGTTTTCCTTAATTTCCTTTGCCACATGAATCGCTTCGGATTTCATATGCTTAGCGATGATGGATACTACTTGCTCAAAGCTTGGTACACCGAAATCTAAGGCTAAGTCGATTTTTTGAACTCCTTCAGGTACTGGTAATCCACAGTCTGAGATACAAATTGTATCTGTGTGACCAAGATCTGCAAGCACCTTAGCAATATGGCTATTTAAAATGCCGTGACGTTGCATGGTAAACTCCTTATTTATTCAATAGATTAATTCTTTGTTAAGAATGCAGCGACCTCGTCCTTTGTTGGCATGCCGCCTTGGGCACCTAATCGTTGGATGGAGAGGGCTGCGGCCGCGTTGCCGTAGTGCAATGCGTCGGCTAAGCTTTTACCATTAACGATAGCTGTTGCAAAGGCACCGTTGAAGGTATCGCCTGCGCCAGTAGTATCTACTGGTTCAACCTTGAAGCCAGATACGGTGTGGATTTCGCCATTATCCGCATAGCCTACACCTTTACTGCCAAGGGTAACGATGATTTTGTTTTCGTTTGCCAATAATGTTTCCTCTGTAGATTGGTTAGGGTAGAGGGCAGATAGCTCATGCTCATTTGGCGTGATATAAGTTGCCAATTCTAACCATTCAGGATTGAGGTCAGCCGCTGGAGCTGGATTTAAGAGGACTTTTACATTAGCCTCGTGACAACGACGAACGATGTATTCTATGGTTGGAATAGGAATTTCGTTTTGCACCATTACGAGATCTGCTTGCTCGATAGCAGGCCAAGCATTATCTACTACGTTTTGGTCTACCTTAGCATTAGCGCCTGCAATCACGATGATGCTGTTATCGCCTTCAGCCAATGTAATGTGGGCTGTACCTGTTGTAGTATTCGGCACAGTAACGATGTATTCTGTATTGATGAAATTTTCTCTTAGATTATCTAAAATCATTTGGCCGTATGCATCTTCGCCAATACAACCAACCATAGTGACCTCTGCGCCTAGGCGAGCAGCTGCTACCGCTTGGTTTGCACCTTTACCGCCGTGAGCGATGTGCAGTTCGTTGCCCATGATTGTTTCGCCCGCTGTAGGGCGTTTGTCCGCGAGGACTACAATGTCCATGTTGCAACTACCAATAACAACAATGCGATTCATAATAACTCCTTAATCAGCCTCTGCCCTGGCTGGGACTAAAAACGGATAACAGTTATTTTTATACATAAAGCTTAAAGGGATTTATACAATAAAATGCATATATAAAGATAAATGATAACCGAATGGGCGTTTATTTTCACATATCTATTAGTATAACTTAATCATTTATTAGTATAGCGTAAATAAGGAACTTTATCTATATAAATAACTATAAAATATAGGAATAAGAAAAGGTATATCTAAAAAATGCGTTACATGAGTAAACATGTAGACGCTAGATTTTAGATATACCTTATTATTAAACAATTAATATAGTATATTATTTACATTTTATCTAATATTTGGTCTATACTATCAAAGGATTTCTCTAAAGATAGAATACGTCCTTGAATGATATCATTTTGGCCTTCTACAAGAGCAGATAATATATCTATCTTAGCTTGTAAAATGTCAGTTGTAGTATCGTTAATATTTATTGTATTACTGTAGCTTTTATCTATTTTCATAGTCTATCAACCTTTATTACTAATATAACTATATATTAGTGAAAGCTTGGTTTGTCATAGTGCGTACCTGGTTCGCCTACGCCGATGCTTGTACGGTGGAATGGAGTTTCGTCCTCTGCGTGTAAAATATCGAAAATTGCTTTTACAACGGCTTCGCGCGTAACTTGAGCATCGTTGAATTGAGCCCCTTCAGGGATGAGCTCGTAATTTGTATTTTCCGGATCATTGTAGAGCCATGTGAGGCGTAAGATTGTATAGTTCAAATTGGATTCACGCAATACATTACGTGCTTGGCGTTCGCCTTGGACATAGCTAATTGGCAAGTTGTCGAAGGTCCATTTTTCAAGTGCTGCTGGGAACTCACCAGAAAGACCAGCCATGGAAAGGCCGATAACACGGCGTACATTTTTGCGGCTCAATGCTTTCACGATGGATGCCATATCACTACCAGCCTCCATAGCACCTACGAAAACGATTTCAGCGTTTGTTACAGCTTGTTCTAATTTGGCAGGATTTTGGAAAGAGCCCTCGATTACAGTAACGCGTTCATGTTCCAAGATTTCTGGATGTAAACGAGTAGATAATTGGCGACCATATAATGTAAGGTGCATGTCTGTATATGTCAACAATGTTGCAGTTAACTTCTGTGCAATCTGGCCAGCGGCCCCTAAAATAGTAATATATTTGTACATATAGACCTCCTATGTCCCGGGCATAAGTATTTACATGCATTATATCACAACTATATGACGAGAAAGTGAGAATAGAAATTTAATTAATAGCTAGGATTTCTTT
>NZ_CAKPTN010000041.1 GCF_934190855.1 uncultured Veillonella sp.
GCATATTGCGTTGGAATAATAAACTTTCACCACGCCATACTGTTAAGCCCACACCACCCGATGTAATATCAAGGAATAACGTTGCCTTGGTCGGATCCGTCAAGCGGTACTGATGCGTCATTTTATAGTATAGTAGGGCATATTTGTAATACACCTCTTTCGGCATGTCGATAACCTCTACACGCATACCTGTTTGGATGTAAATTTGGTCTAGAATACTGCGACGATTAGCAGCCTCACGAATTACGGTTGTCCCATATAATCTAGAACGAGTTATACCATAATCTGCCATTAACTGTTTGTAACCTTTTAAAATATGACAGATTTCTTCTATCGTTTTGAAGCTTAAGCGAGACGTTTGAAATAATTCCTCTCCAAAGGTTACCTCTCGCGCCGCATGATCGATAATGCGTACATCATCGATTCCCTTATATTCTACAATAGTAATGCTCATACTGCTGGAGCCCACATGTAATACTGCATATCGTAATGCTTTTGGTAATGCCATTATGCCTCCTTACGAGCTTCCGTCCACTCTATTTCTAATTCTTTTTTGAATTCTTTTTTGAAAGATTTTGCTAATTTTTCAACAGCCGCTTTCGTAACGCTCACATCGCGACCTTCTAAATACTGTACCTTTAAGGCCACGCTAGTATATTTAATAGCTACCTCTAAACGGCGAATAAATTGTTCATGACTTTCATCGAGAGCCTCTGCCAAGGCTAAGATAATAGACAATTTTTGACCTAATGAGCGTTGCTCCTGATCTAATAATTTACCGTATAAAAAGTTTTTATACTCTTTAGGTGTCAAACCATGGGAGTTCATAACTAGGAAAGCACTAAAGGCTTGTTCTACGTGAGAAATACCATATAAATTACTATTTACGAGCATATAACAACCATGACGTGCATGGCTATAGTAGTTAACCCGTTTACCAATATCATGAAGTAGGCTAGCCACAATCAAGCATCGTCTTGCATTGTTATCTGCTTTATGAAGTGGCTCTAATTCATCAAATAAGGTAGTAGCTAAACCAGTAATATATTTGGCATGTACTAGCTCATGTTTAGTCATGCCTAAGAGTACATTTTCAGCGGAGTGAACTAAAATATCATCGATAATAGGATTTCCCCCTAAATAATGTTTCCCATAGTAATCATAGAATAAACCTTCACGCAAACCACAACCACCAACAACAAGAGTCTTAGTATTTACGTAGTTAAATAATTCTTCCACGATGGTAAGGCCTGCAATAATGATATCTGCACGTTCTGAAGACAAGCCACTAATCTTTTTACGTTCTTCCAAAGATTTACCTTTTACGTCTTCGAAAATCTCGTGGAATCGATGATATGGTATTTCGTAGTTGTGTAGTTTAGTAATAGGATAGGATAACTTACGTTGATCCATTTTAGCAATATTACGCGCTGTACCACCAATACCAAGGAGTGGCAATTTTACATTGCGAAGCCAAGTATGTTCTTTAATAGCTTTCCTCACCGCTTTAGTCATTTTTTCAAGCTCTTTAGGGGTATACTCCTCCCCCTTTTGATAAGTGCCTGTCAATGTAAGAGCTCCAATTGGTAAGCTTACAGCCTCTGCAATATGGCGATCTCTTACAAGGGTTACCTCCGTACTAGCCCCACCTAGATCAAAGATAATGAAGTCCTTGAGACCAATAGTATTAATAACACCAAGGAAGCCTAATCGCGCCTCTTCTTCACCTGCAATGCATTCTAAATCTAGACCAGTTCGTTTTTTTACAGACTTGATGAAATCATCCCCATTTTTAGCAAGGCGCACGGCTGCCGTAGCAACAGCTTTAATGGTATCCACTTCCATCGCTTCCGCCATATGAACGAAGGCTTTCAAAGAACGTAAGGAACGTTCCATTGCTTCATTTGTTAATTCGTGAGTACCCCACATATTTTCACTGAGGCGCACACTTTCTTTTTCTTGGTATATCAGTCTATAACTGCCCGTTTTAGAAATTTCATAAATAACAAAGCGAACAGAGTTAGAACCTAAATCTATAAATGCAATACGTTTCATCCTACTACCCTCATCCTACTACGTGTTCAGTATGAATATACTTTAGTATACCATAGAAAAACGCGATTCTCACCGATACGGGAAAATCGCGTTTTATAATTTAGATTTCTATATGATTTTAATGCCTATTCTACAGGCAAAACCATGAAAAGTTAGCTTATATTTAGTGTATCAGAAATATTCATTACTAAGATGTATATCTACTCGATACCAAATACTCGTTTACCATTATTATAGGTAATCTCACAGAACTCATCTACATCGAGACCTTTTAGACGGGCAATTTCCTCTGCCACAAATTGAGTTTTGCTTGGATCATTGCGTCGGCCTCTAAATGGAGGTGGTGTCAAATATGGTGAGTCTGTTTCAATAAGAATTCTGTCTATTGGTACTTGTTTAGCTACTTCCTTAAGATTTGTAGACTTAGGGAATACTACAGGGCCCGCAAAGGAAATGTAAAAGCCTAATTTAATAGCTTCCTTAGCCATTTCCCAGCTACCAGAGTAGCAGTGGAAAATACCCCAATTATCCTTCCCTTCATTGCGCAAGATATTCATAATATCACCATGCGCATCGCGGTCATGAATAATAATAGGCAAATCTACTTCACGAGCTAACTCCAACTGACGAATGAATACGCGTCTTTGCGTTTCACGATCAGAGAAATCATAGTAGTAATCTAAACCGATTTCACCGATAGCGCGTACCTTATCGTTATTGAGTGCTTGTTCCTTATAGAACTCATAGTCTTCCTCTGTAAAATCTTTAGACTCATGAGGATGTGTACCTACTGCAGCATAAAGACGGTCATACTGTTTTGCTAAAGCTAGGCCTGATTCAACAGTACCTCGATCGACCCCTGGAATCATAATGTATTCTACGCCTGCATCAAAGCAATCTTGTAACATCTCATCACGGTCATTATCGAAACGACCGTCATTTACATGAGCATGTGTATCAAAGAGTTTCATTATTTAACCACACTTCCTGCTGGTAAAGATTCGATATTGGTTACCTCTAAATGTTCTTCCCAATCGGATGCGGACAAGATCATGCCATAAGACTCGATGCCCATCATCTTCTTAGGAGCCAAGTTAGACAAGTAAATTACCTTTTTACCAACCATAGCTTCTGGCTCGTAATATTGAGAAATACCACTTAACACTGTGCGTTCTTCAATGCCGATATCCAATACAAACTTCAATAATTTTTTGGATTTAGGCACTTTTTCACAGCTTACTACTTTTGCTACACGAAGATCGAGTTTCTCGAAGTCATCGTATGTAATATTTTCTTTTAATGGTGGAATATTAGATGTATCTACAGCATCTTCAGCTTGTACTGGAGCAGCTTCTACCATTTCAGGGATTTCAAAGCGTGGGTAAATAGGTTCACCTTTCACAACTTTTGTACCTGTTGGCAATACACCCCAAGTTTTAGCGTCTTCCAATGTAGCATCGCCAAAGCCTGTGAGACCTAATTGATCCCAGATTTTTGGAGCGCCCACAGGGATAACAGGGCTGACTAAGATAGCAATGATGCGCAATGCCTCTGCTAAATGGTACATAGCAGATTGGAGACGAGCTTTATCGTTAGCCTCTTCAGATTTAGCTAATACCCAAGGCATAGTTTCATCGATATATTTATTCATGCGACCAATAAAGGCCCATACGGATTTAATTGCTTTATTAAGCTCCATATTTTCCATAGCCGCTTCAAAGTCTTTCACAGTTTGAACTGCTAATGTGGATACATCGCGGTCTAAATCATCCATATCATCGCATTTAGTAATTACACCATCGTGGTATTTTTCAATCATGGCAATGGTACGGTTCAATAGGTTACCTAAATCGTTAGACAAATCTGCATTAATTTTTGTCACAAAGTTAGGCAATGTAAAATTACCATCATTACCGAGTGTAATTTCACTCAATAAATAGTAACGCAAGGAGTCTGCCCCATATGTATCAATCAATGGAATAGGATCGATAACATTACCTAAGGATTTACTCATTTTAGTGCCGTCAACGATCATCCAACCGTGTCCAAATACCTTTTTAGGTAATGGCAACTCAAGACTCATGAGCATCATAGGCCAAATAATTGTATGGAAACGTACAATCTCTTTACCTACTAAGTGAAGATCTGCTGGCCAGTATTTTTTATATAATTCACCATCACCATCAAATGGAGAGAGTGCACTAATATAGTTAACCAACGCATCGAACCAAACATACACAACATGTTTAGGATCAAATGGTACCTTGATACCCCAGTCAAAGGATGTACGAGATACAGCTAAATCTTCAAGACCTTGTTTTACGAATTGAATCATTTCGTTACGACGAGATTCAGGTTGAATAAAATCAGGGTTCTCTTCAATAAATTTCAACCATTGGTCTGTATATTTAGCGAGCTTAAAGAAGTAACTTTCTTCTTTAACCTTCTCTACAGGACGGCCACAATCTGGGCATGTATGATTTTCACCTAGCTTTTGCTCAGTCCAGAATGTTTCACAAGGTGTACAATACCAACCTTCATACTCAGCCTTGTAAATATCGCCTTTTTCATAAGCTTTTGTAAAGAGCTCTTGCACTACCTTTTCATGGCGTTCATCTGTAGTACGAATAAAGTCATCGTTAGAAATATGCATCTTTTCCCACAATGCTTTAAAACCATTTACGATATTTGTAGTATATTCAAGAGGTGTAATACCTTGTGCTTCTGCAGCGCGTTGGATTTTTTGACCGTGTTCATCAGAACCAGTCAAGAAACGTACATCATAACCAGCTAAGCGTTTAAAACGCGCAATCGTATCAGCTACAGATGTACAATAGGTATGACCAATGTGCAACTTAGCACTTGGATAATAAATTGGTGTCGTAATATAATACGTTTTTTTTGTGTCTCCCATGATGAGCCTCCTTCTAACCTTCGAATGGGAAGGTTTAACGTTCTACAATATTATATACATCCCGGCGGGAAACGTTAAAACGCTTTGCCACCTGGCGAATTGCTTCTTTTTTAGGTATCCCTGTATCTACAAGGGCTTGTACAGCATCTACATACGATACTGGTTCATCTGATACTTCAGTACTATCAGATTCCACTGTATCAGCACCACCTACGATGAGGACGAATTCCCCTTTATAGGTAAGCTGTTCTAAATCATTTACAAGACTTTCCAAATCGGTACGCACAAAGGTTTCAAACTTCTTAGTCAATTCCCTTGCCACCGTAATAGAACGATTGCCAAAGGATTCATACATATCTTGTAAGACCTCTTGCAATCGATGGGGTGCTTCATAAAACATCAAGGTCCCCGTTACTTGTGAAAGTCGTTGTAATTCTTCAACTCGATGTTTACCTCGTTTAGGTAAAAATCCTGCAAAGGTAAATGACTTAGTATCTAAGCCTGATGCTATGAGCGCCGTTAACGCCGCATTGGCACCAGGTAATGGCACTACCGTCAGGCCTGCTTTAATAGCTTTTGTTACTAGGTCAGCCCCTGGATCAGATATAGCAGGCATGCCTGCATCACTAACGCAAGCAATAGACTGTCCCTCTAATAAAAGCTCCATAATATAAGCACCCTTTTCTTCCTTATTATGTTCATGATAAGAGATCAAAGGCTTCTTAATATCAAAGTGTTTTAATAATATACCCGTATGGCGCGTATCTTCAGCAGCGATAGCATCTACTTCGCCCAAGATACGAACTGCGCGATACGTCATATCTTCTAAATTACCAATCGGTGTAGGCACCAAGTATAAGGTGCCCCATTTGTTATCGTTCATACCAAGAGGACACCTCCTTCGTGTATACATTAGGCTTGTCGTAAACGATAAGTGGCGGTTCTAACACAAGGCCAGGCTGACCTTGATAGAGAGCCTCGATTAGCACGAGTTTCGCTGGTTTATCTACCATGCCGTGAATAAAGCGAATTCGCTTGGCTTGAAAGTTAGCTACTTCTAATGCATGTAGCAAATATTGTAAGCGACTAGCACTATAAATCATCCACAAGCGACCTTTACACTTAATAAAGGACTGTACAGCTTTCAATACCTCTTCTAAGGTTGTATGTTCATCATGAAGTGCCAAGGCCCGTTCTTCAGATGTAGGCTTTGCACCGCTTTCACAATCATAAAAAGGGGGATTTACAATAACGCCGTCAAAGGGCTTATCTTGGATATCTCGATACGACATATGGCGATAATCGCCGCACAACATAGATACTGTACGACCTTTGTCATTATGCTCAACACTGCGCTGAGCTAACTCGATAAGGGTTTTGTTAATATCAATCCCCGTTATATGACCCGCTCCTAAGGATGTACCTATAAGTGGCATAACACCTGTTCCCGTTCCAAGATCAACATAGTAATGACGACCATTGAAACGGCAAAAGTGAATAAGTGCTATAGCATCAAAAGAAAAGCGAAACATATCTAAGCGCTGATAAATCTGTAAGCCATCTATAATTAAATCATCAAGTCGTTCTTGATCATTCATCAGGCAATGCCACCTCGGACCATTTCAAATCGATAGTACGGCCCGCTTCGAGCTGTACCTTCACCGTATGTTTATGGTGATTTACCTTTAAAACCTTACCAATACCTTCATCAGTAACTACCTCTTTACCAATTCCAGGAGGTGCTACATCTTGAGGAGCTTGAGGGCGTTCCTTTTTCACATATAGGTCGCCACCCTTTTTATATAAATCATCTTCGTAGTTAAGGCAGCACATTAAACGACCGCATACACCAGAAATTTTTGTAGGATTTAGACTCAAATTTTGGTCCTTAGCCATTCGAATTGATACAGGTGTGAAGTCACCTAAGAAATTAGAGCAACATAAAGGTCGACCACAAGCGCCGATACCATTTAACACCTTAGCCTCATCACGGACACCAACTTGGCGCAACTCAATGCGTGTTCTAAATACCGTTGCCAAATCCTTAACTAGCTCACGGAAGTCAATACGACCATCCGCAGTAAAGAAGAATATAATCTTATTCATATCAAATGTATATTCAACATTGATGAGCTTCATCGGCAATTTACGTTTTTCAATTTTTTCGAGGCAAATTTCAAAGGCCTTTTCTTCGCGCTCTTCATTTTTCTCGATTTGTTTTAAGTCCTTAGAGGTTGCCTTTCTAATAACAGGCTTAACTGGTGCTACAACAGCATCTTCAAAAACCTCTTTAGGGCCGATGACAACAGTGCCATATTCAACGCCTCTCGCCGTTTCAACAATAACACCGTCTCCAACAGATAATTCTAATTGTTCAGGCAGAAAATAGTAAATCTTCCCCGCCTTTTTAAAGCGTACGCCAACTATGGTTAGCATTTAATCCTCCTCCCGAGCATCATGAAGGGCGATACTAAGACCGTCCACCACGAGAGCGGTTTTTATATGTAAGCGCAAAGCCCGTTCCGCTTGCAATGTTTCGGTAATAACCTTTGACAGTGCTTGCACGGACCAGCGCGGTAATAATCGTAATAATTGAGTTTTGTACATAGGTACTTGTAATTGTCCGTCTTGGGCACCCATTTTAATAGCCATCATATCCCTACTCACAAGACGTAGCCAGTGCATTAACTCTGTTAGGCTCTCACGAGATAAGCTTTCACAAGCTAGAGAAATCATAGAAAACCATCGAGTTTCAAAGGCGAGGATATCCATTACCTTAACTGCTAACTCTAACATTTCAATGCGACCTTGCGTAGCCAGTTTCTCCACTAACTGTGGATTACCATGACCAGCCAACAAAGCCTGCTCAATATCACCTGTGATGCCACGAGCCACGAGAGCCGTGCGAATCGTATCTTCATCAACACTGTTGAAGCCTACGCCCATACATCTAGAGATGATAGTTGGTAACACAGTGTTAATCTTGTTCGTAATGATGATGAAATACACCTGTGCAGGCGGCTCTTCAATGGTTTTAAGCATGGCATTTGCCATAACTGCATTGGCCGTGTGAAAGTCCTCCACAATGACTACGCGGTTGCCATTGCCTGCCACTGACAGATGATCTTGTAATAATGAATACCACTGTTCCACCTTTAAAGTCGTCTTCATAGGACGAATCCAAAAGGCATCCCCCTTATCCATATAGATAGGTAAACCTTCTGCTTCGATGCGTTTTTCCGTCTCACCATTGGCAAGACGCGCTTCTTTAACAGCCTCTAAATAAGATTCTCCCTTAGGTTGAGAAAATACTGGACGCCCCAATAATAGAGACGCGAGACCTATAGCCATATCTAGCTTGCCAAGACCTGCTTCACCATAAAACAAAAGGCTATGCGGTAATGCATTACGACTTACAAGTTCCGATAGGTGTGCCTTGATCGAATCTTGACCAATTATAGAATCAAAATATGTCATAGCTCCTCCTATCAATACATGCTCAATATTAATATTATATAAGAAAAAGGCGACTTTTAAAAGAGTCGCCCTATCCTAAGGTAGTAGATTTACTACCGCTTGATATACATCGTTATGAATTTCTTCAATGGTACGCAACATATATTGACTAGATTTATCTTTACTAGCACAAGGTATTCGGTGCCATCCGTAGCGTTCTACTAGCTCTTCATAGGCATCATGAACAGATACTAAGTACTGATGATTGCCTTCATGAATATCCCCTGTATTGCCTCCCGTTTTGCCTGTGCGCTCCGCCATAAGGGCTTCACTTACTTCAAGAGGCATATCTAAGAGACATACCGCATCAGGTGTAGGCAATCCAAACTTTTTAAATTCAAAGTCTTCAAGCCAATCTAAAAATGCAGTGCGTTCCTTCTGATCGTCGTATTTTACCATTTGGTGCACCATATTAGATGTTGTATAACGATCTGCAATGATGATGCCACCATTTGTATAGAACTGTTCCCAATCAGTTCTAAAGGAAGCAAAGCGGTCAATGGCGTACATAGAGCTTGCCACATAAGGATTTACATCATGCACATCTTTGCCAAATTCTCCAGCGAGATACATTTTGATAGGCATAGCAGCACCGCTATCATAATTCGGAAAGCTTACAGATTTAACTGCATGACCTTCCTTGATTAATCGCTCTACTAATAGTTTAGTTTGCGTAGCCTTACCGCTGCCATCTCCACCTTCTAATATGATTAAAGTCCCCATAATTACTCCTGTAACACCCAGATTGTTTCTAATGTCATATCATCGGCTCCATTCGGCACATAACCTAGAGCCTTTCGATTCTCTATATATTGTAACACAGACTCACTAATCACTTCACCTACTGCTACACAAGGAATCCCTGGAGGATAATAAGCAATTGTCTCTCCTGCTATACGATGAAGTGCGTCTAGTAACCGTACTTGCTCCCGATTGGCATACATAGCATTACGAGGCGTTATACGTACAATAGGCTCAGGTAATACTGCTGAATCTTTGCTAAGATTTTGCAAATTCTCATCCTTTGTATTATTTGATTCATGAGATTTACTTAACACCATATCGCTAATAGCTTGTACTGCTTGAATAAGAGCCGTTATTGATTCTTTTGTATCGCCAATGGTAATGAGGACTAGTACATGATGAGCTTGTACTAACTCTACCTCAATACGATGTTCTCGTAACATCCGTTCAAACTCAACACCTGTAACCCCTAGTTCTTTAGCATCGATGAGTACCTTGGTACAGTCATAGTTTACCACTCGATCTTCTATGTCTCTGTATTCCATAGTAGTAATACCAGGAATCTTATGTAATTCTTTACGTAAATATAGACTCAATTCTACGGTACGACTGACTAGTTCCTTCCCCACTGTGGCTAATTGATGACGCGCCATATCTAAGGAGGCAAGGAAAATATAATTGGGGCTTGTACTTTGTAGCATTTGATGCATTTGCGTAATACGACGATTATTGATTCTTTCACCTTGCCCTAATAGCCAAGATGTTTGTGTCAATGAACCGACCGATTTATGCGTGCTCTGTGCCACTAAGTCTGCACCTGCTGCAATGGCCTCGATAGGTAATATGTTTGAAAATGGTAAATGAGGACCGTGCGCTTCATCAACAAGAACAATCATGCCTCGTTTATGTGCTTCTTTTACGATATTTACAATATCGACACCTACACCATAATAATTTGGATACACTAAGAGAATCGCCTTTGCCTCTGGATGTGCATCCATGGTTTTAACGGCATCGTCCAACGATACACCTAGAGGAATACCCCATCTCTCATCAAATTGACAATCCATATAGACAGGCTTGGCACCAGATAACACAAGGCCACTGATAACGGAGCGATGTGCCTCACGAGGTATGATGATGGTTTCATCGGGCCCTACAGTCCCCATTATCATCGCTTCAATTAAAGCAGTGGTACCATTAATGGAGAACCAACAATGATCAGCTCCATATAACTCAGCAGTTAAATCTTGAGCCTCTTTTAATTCCCCTTCCGGTTCATGTAAATCATCTAAGGCATACATAACACCTAAGTCATAGGGTAGTGCCGGTCCCATCCAGTCTTTTAAAAGTTGAGGTGCTTCTACACCAATCTTATGGCCTGGTGTATGAAAAGGCACAAAATGTTGTTTTTTATATGATTCTAAGGCCTCTACAAAAGGCATTCTTTCTTGATTACTCATATATACCTCGTAAAAAGGGCATGAATCTCCTTGAGACTCATGCCCTTATGCATGTATTTATCGATGTGGACGACGTTTAGGGTTGAATTGATTCATCCCTTTATCGATGCCCACCTCTAAGGTACCTAGTACAGCTTTCACTGTATCCTTAATACCTTTTTGTACTTTCTCTTGCGACTCTTCGCTAAACGGTGCAAGCACGTGATCAATAACAGACCATTGTGGCAACGGACGACCAATGCCTACGCGGAAACGTGGAAAGTTTTCTGTGCCTATATGGGAAATCAAGGATTTAATCCCATTATGACCACCAGAACTACCATTTGGTCGAATACGTAATTTGCCTACCGGTAAATCCATATCATCATAAATACAGTACACGTCAGATGGGTCAATCTTATAGTACCGCATCAACGGTCCAACAGATTCACCACTGGCATTCATAAATGTTTGAGGCTTTACAAGCAATACTTTTTCACCATTTACGGTAATGCTGCACACCTCTGCCCGTTGTTCCTCTCTCCAAGGAGTGTGAGGAACACTATCAGCGATAGCGTCCACAACCATAAACCCAATATTATGTTTTGTTGCTTCATATTGCTTGCCTGGATTACCAAGGCCTACTACTAATTTCAAGAATCACCTATTATTTGTCGAACAAATTACTTACAGATACTTCATGGAAAATACGCATAATTGCTTCGCCCAACAATGGAGCTACGGACAATTGTGTAACATTTTCCAATTTACACTTTTCTGGTAATGGCATTGTATTTGTAACGATAAGCTCTTTAATGTTAGAGTTAGCAATACGTTCGCTAGCAGGATCTGTTAATACTGCATGAGTAACAGCAGCTGTTACAGATTTAGCACCAAACTCTTCCAAAGCTTTCGCACCTTCTACAAGGGAACCAGCTGTATCTACGATATCATCAACGATGATACAGTTTTTACCTTTTACATCGCCAATGAGGTTCATAACTTTAGCAACGCCTGGTTCAGGACGTTTTTTCTCGATGATTGCGATTGGCGCACCAATGCGGTCAGCCAAATCACGAGCACGTGTTACACCACCAAGGTCTGGAGAAACAACGATAACATCTTCAAGATTTTTTTCGTTAATATATTTAGCTAAAATAGATGCACCATATAAATGATCTACTGGCACATCGAAGAAGCCTTGAATTTGACCAGCATGTAAGTCAATTGTTACAAGACGTGTAATACCAGAAGTTTGCATCAAATTAGCTACTAATTTAGCTGTAATAGGCTCACGACCACGAGTTTTGCGATCTTGACGAGCATAGCCATAGTAAGGAACTACAGCAGTAATATGGCGTGCAGAAGCGCGTTTCAACGCATCAGCCATAACCATTAATTCCATTAAATTATCGTTTACAGGATAGCTAGTTGGTTGAATGATAAATACATCTTTGCCACGTACGCTTTCATCAATCATAATTTGTACTTCGCCATTGTTAAAGCGACCTACAAATGCTTCACCTAAAGGCAAACCTAAATAATCACAAATTTCTTTTGCCAATGCAGGATTTGCATTACCTGTGAAAATCTTAAGTTTTTTGCCGTCTTCAAATGCCATTTTGATACCCTTTCATTAGTTCCTATACTGGTTACTTATCCATAATCTTCCATTACAGATACACACTATTGCCTTTTTATTGTATACTATTTTGCCCTAATTGTGTTAAAAAATATGAGATTTTTTTTATTTCTTTTTGAAAGTATCGTCTGTTACCCAATTTTCTTTCACAATTTGCTTGCTGCGGCCTACTGCTAAAGCCTTATCTGGCACGTTTTTAGTAATGGTAGAGCCTGCACCTACATAG
>NZ_CAKPTN010000042.1 GCF_934190855.1 uncultured Veillonella sp.
TAATAACCGCATTAGGATGATTTTGAATGAATGCATTTAATAAACCATTAGCACCGACAATCGCAGCATGGTTGCCATCAACAACTGCAACAGTTGGTTCAACAGCCACTAAAGGGGCGGCACTCGCGTTAGGCATACCAAACACTGCTGCCAACGCCAATACAAGGCTACCTTTTATAAATAATGATTTCATAGGCTCCTCCATCTCTCAAACAGGACCATACTGTATATATACAATTATACACTAAATCGATGGAGTATATGAATCTTTATTTATATTATTAGTGCATGGGCCCACGCCCTATGATACAATGCACGTAGAATAATTTTTGTAACTACAAGTGAGTCGACTATGATTTCAATTTATCCTACTATATATCACGAATTTCAGTGCAAAGCTGATCGCTGTGAAAATACATGTTGCCAGCTGTGGACCATCGATATCGATGAACCGACGGTCGAGCGCTATCATACTATGACTGGACCTCTTGGTGAAAGCTTGCGCCAAGCGATTACTGTTGATGATGAAGGCAGCCATTTTGTGTTCTCTAAAGAACAACCTATGTGCCCTTTGCTCAATGAACAGGGACTCTGCAAAGTAGTCCTCGAATTAGGTGAAGAAGGCCTTTGCGATACCTGTCATATGCACCCTCGCTTTTATAAATATATCGAAGACCTGGAGCTATGCGGTGTTGGTTTATCCTGTGAGGCTTCCGTAGAACTCCTAGCCCAAGATTGTACTAATAGGGATTTAGTTTTTACCATCGAAGATGACGATAATGAATTCGGTCCTGATGAACGTCTAAGGCTGGAAAATGTGTTTCAACTATTAGCCTTTGATTTAGAGCCTACTCTATTTCAATATACACCAAGCCCTAATGTAGAATATTATGAACAGCTATTAAATCTCTACAAGACTACGGAACCTATTGATGAGGCTTGGACTGCACAGGTCAATGCATTATCTAATAATATAAACCAGGTCGTTACAGCTGTTAAAAACTATGTACAGCAACAGGATATGAGCCTTTTTAATAAGGTCTACCAATATATTTTATATCGCCAAATCGATATGCTAGCAGACTATACCTTAGAAACTATCGTCGATTATGCGAAGGATGGCACGGAATACATGCTTATGACTAGTGCCATAGAAGGTAAGACACTAAAACAAATTGCTCGATGGTCACAACAAATCGAATACGATGAAGATAATGTAGAGCTATTATTAAGCACGAAAAAACCTCCTAGATAATGCTAGGAGGTTTTATTATACTTACTCATTCTATTTACGCAAAGAGTATACGCATAATCCAGTTATATAAAAGGTTGATAATAAATAAGACCACATAAACGGCCCCTACTGTAAGAGGCTCTACATTCATAAGACGAGATAAAAGCATAACTGCTACGTAAATAACGGCCCCCACATAGGCTAACGCCAATGGAACTAAGAGAACCATCAAGACAGGAGCAAGATAGATACAAATAATAGATACTAAGATTAATGCTAATCCCAATACCCCTGTATACCCTTCTATATAGGCTGTTCCCATTAATACTTGTTTGAAGTCAAACTCTCGATCCAGAAGCACACTCAGTAGTTTCCATAATATAAAACTACCTACAAACCAATAAATACCCAGACCAATGACCTCACGAATGATGGAAAATATACCATATACGGCAGGTATAAAGCCTAACAGAAAGCCTCCAAAAGCGACGACCAAAGGCAATAATACAATGCCTAAGGCAAAGCCTAACATATGAGTAGCGCACCATCCGGTAAGCCCTGCTTTGATACCCTTCTCTAACGTACCAAACCAGAAAATTTCATCTATCCCCTTCTTTGGTGAACGCACCAATAAGGATATCTCTCGTAAAAATGTCGTGTCCATAACTAACTCCGCTCTCAACTACACTCTAAAGTTAATTATATCATAAATCTTTAGTTTTAAATTATATATAATTAATTTTAATATAAATTAAAACATAAAAAAACCGCAAGACTTTCATCTTACGGTTATATAGCGCTATATGTAATCTGCTTACTTAAGCAAAGTATGGAAAAATCGAATCCAGTGAGGTAAAACGGATACGGACAGTAAGGCCACAATGAACATTACAATATAGGTCTTAACAATGCCAAGGCCTACGTAGCGTCGCATGAGTTGAGCTGCGATAAATACAGCATAATACTGACTAAACATGGTAACTAAATAGGCTATATCTGCCACGTATTTTTGTTGTGATATGGCGAATAAAATAAGACCTATAATATGAACAAACACTAATACAACTGTACGAAGTGCGTTTGTATAGGCTAATCCATAAGTATAATTTCGAAGCACCCCACTATAAGTACCCTTACCACCTAATAAAATGAGTAGCCGCCATATAACAAAGGCGCCTATTAAGATCTGAACAATCAAGAATGACGAATTTGCTAAAGCACTGACCATATCAAAATGTGCAAAGCCTGTCATACGTTTGATACCAAGCATTGGTGCTATTGCTTTCACCAACAACGGCAGCGCAAAAGTCATTCCGTATAAAACAATAGTCGAGACCACTAGATTAGTCAGTGCTCGTACTATAGTGCCGTATGCAAGAATATTTTGAAAGGATTGATCACTCAGCTTTGTAAACAAGTGCAATATATCCTTATACCAATTCATAGATACTCCTTATATTTATCGAGTCAACATATAAAGACCTTCACATAATAGTGACACCAGAATGGCTACTAACATTACACTCAAGCCTTCATAGATAGTTCCGTTAATGCACGCCCCGGTAATACGTCCCATCGTTTGTAACAGCAACACCGTACTTAATACACAAAGAACAATCATACAGAATCCAATAACAGCTTGTAGCAATAATGGCACAGTTGTAAGAATTAACATGATACCTGCTGTAAATGTATATAAAGCAACTACCAGTTGAGCAAAGGCCATCATATGCAATACGCCAGTTGCTATAGAACGGACGTAAAACTTACGCTTTTGTACCATGGCATAACCAACAATGATCCCCGCCATAAGAATGCCTTTTACAATTACCCAAACCAAACGGCCTGCATTCCAAAACTCTCTCGGCTTTCCTAGCTGTTCAAAGAAAACTTGTATTTCATGTTGACCAACGGGAAGCGCTAACAGCTGCCACTTCACTAATAAGGAAGAATTGCGAATAAACGCTCGTATAGCATCTATATATACACCTTCACCAACGATGGTGAATTGATAGCATACAAGTGACAATAATAGCATCCCTATTAATTGCCCATAAGCAACATCAAAGTGATACATGCGTGGACTTTTTTCTTCAATGGGGTTTAATAAGCGATACATAAACTCTACTAAACCAACCATCATATCGCTCACCACCTTTTACACAACAAGAATAAGCACCACCCAATTTGGATGATGCGGCACACAACACAAGGATCACAAATTTAAATAATAAGTTTATTTTTAATTCATTTTCTGTTCATCATTATAACACAAAAGCAAGGTACATTCATACCTTGCTTTCATTATTTTTTATAACTATTTAATTATCTGGAACTAGCAAGTGCAATTATAGCGAACAAGCTTAAAATAACAATTACTGGAATTAAACTTGTAAGAAAAGAAATTCCAAAAGTAGCTGAACGGGATTTATTAATTTGACGACTTAACATTGTTAAGCATACCCAAAATGTAAAGATTGCAAATGCAATTGAAGCAAATACAAACATAGTCATCCATGCAATGCCTATTACAGTAGGATCAGGATTAAATCCTAGCACCACTAAAAATGGTACTGACAGTAATAAGACTCCAATGAAATATGCTAGCCCCATAATATGGTTATAAGCTTGTTCATACCACATGATTTTCAATACAGATTCATAGGTAGTATGAGCATCAAACTTGTTAGCCACCCAAGAGAAAATAGCAGAATAAATCGCAATACCGATAAAAGCAAAGATCAACCCAACTGCAAGGCCCAAAATGCCAACACCAGATAGCGCTGCCGCACCGGTGAGCGCAACATCAAGTTTATCTGCAAATATCATACTTACAAGAGCGGGTAGGATATTTGAAAATACGAAGGACACCAATGCAAACGCTACAGTAGCATAGAAGCCTTTTTTACAAGAACCATGCTCTACAATTTGTGGAATGCCACGTTTAAAAGGAGCTATCATAAGCGCCCATATATCTGAATACCATGTTGTTTCCATAAAAATCTCCAAAATATATTTCTAATACACATACAATCTAAACATGGCTATTTAAAATAGGCCACTAGGATATCTTAAACTCATTACTGTATAAATAATAAATGCAGTAAGAGACATTATTATAATAAAAGGAATTAACCCAGCTAATAGACTAATACCAAAGGTTGAGAGTTTAGGTTTCTTAATTTGTTGACTTAACAAATTAAGACTTACCCACCAAGTCCAAAGAGAAATGACCAGTAGCACAAGGAAAGATAAGACCATAAAGACTAATACAGGTTGATAAAAATCGAATGGCTCCCCTAGTCTCACAAAACCATAGATAAATAAAAGAATATAAACCGGCGTTATCAAAAGGCCCCAAATAAGTGCTATGAGCTGTCCATAGGCATAAGAGTACCAGTTAACCTTCAATACATCTTGCATCGTAGTATGAGCATCAAATTTATTAGCCACCCAAGAAACTAAATACGCATTAAGTGCTAATCCTAAAAAGGTAAAGAATAAATTGAACGCTATTTGAATGGCAACACCACCATTGGCACTCATCACAATAATACGACCGAACTCAGTATGATGTAGCTGCATAATAGATATAATAATAGCCGGTACAAAGGTTGATAATACTGATCCTCCTACACTCACTGCAGCTGCTGCATAAAAGCCTTTCATACAAGATCCGGACTCAACAATCTGCGGAATACCGCTCTTGAATGGAGATAGTAAAAGTTCTCTAAAATCCGAATACCACGTTGTTTCCATATGCCCTCCTTCAAACGTAAACAACACACATATATTTTTCTCATTGTATCACAAGATACTTTTAAAATAAATATAAATTTATTATAAATCTAATATTTAAATGATTAGGTAAATAAAAAAGTTGATAGATACCTAAAAAGGAACCTATCAACCTCTAGTGTCATATGTTCAACTAAATTATGCCAGAAAATACTAGTTGTAGTATACCGATAAGAAAACTAATAAAGTAATAAACAATACCTGTTAACCAAGGGCTAAGATTAAATTGCTTGGACATCAAAAGGGCCATAATAATAACATTAATCCATTCCAAATAATTTAGTCCATAGGATCCAGATTGGGTTGATACATTTAAAAGAACAGTGGTAGGAATAATGATTAAAGCAGCGGCCAAATGTATCCAGCTATTTAAGGTATGTGTTAGTAGCATATCTGCTACTAATTGCTTAAATGTTCCTGTACCTTTAAAGACTTTAAAAATTACATACAATAAGCCGGACATTAACAAAACCATAGTAACACTACCAACTAAAAAGCCGATAATATCACTTACAGTAAAGTCAAGCGGACTAATAACCTGCCATAGCGTACTTTCATAAAAAGAACTTTTAGGAAAGATTGCTTTTAGCAAATGTAACCCTAAATCAGTTATAATAGCCGATCCGATAGCTAGCAATAACATATTCTTTATAGTTACTAAATGCATCCATTTTTCTATATAAGGACCAAATAAACCATTCATAATATATACCTTATAAATCCTCACTCTTAAATAATTGATATCCTTCAAAATAATAACTATGATCAAGGCCCTTCATAAATAATGCCCGATTGTTAATATCATTTGTAAGTGCTTTTGCAAGAACAGTTTTTATTTCTAAGTCATTTACTGGACTTCGCTCCATAGCAGATAAATATTGCTCTTTATCAACTTGACTCCAATCAATGATCTTTTGTAACTCTGTACATAGCATATGATCAAGCCATAAGCGCATACTCCGCCCATTACCCTCTCTAAAAGGGTGGGCTACATTCATTTCAACATACTTTTCTACAATTTCATCAAAAGTAGATTGTGGCATACTTTCAATGGTTTTAACTGCTTCAGCAAGATACATAACAGGAACAAAGCGGAAGTTTCCTTTAGCAATATTTACACGTCGCAGTTCACCTGCAAAATCGTATATATCTTGAAATAATATAGTATGGATTCTTTGCAAGGTAGTCCACGTACCACTAGGTAGATTATTAAGTAAATTCTCTTCAAACAGTGTAGCGGCCGCTTTTTTACTAATTCGTTCTTCTTCTCTAGCCAACGTTGGGGAATCGGTAATCCCCAATTTATTAGTGATAACCATGTTGGACCTCCTTTTTATTTATTTTCATTATATATATTATACTATAGGTACGAAATTTATAGATATTACAACTTTAAAGATTGGAAACACTGAGTAGAACTATAAAAGCAGCCCTTAAAAGGGCTGCTTTATCATTTATCTTATTTCAAAGATTCTGCAATTTTTGTAAGGTTTTCGTCCATACGTTGTAGGTATGTTTTATCGTCTTCTTTGCTTTCGATAGTGTAAATAGTTTCTACCTTAGCACCTACTTCTTTTGCTAAAGTTTTGGATACTTCTGGGCTAGCCATTTCTTCTGCAAAGATAGTAGTGATGTTATTTTCTTTAACGTATTCGATGAGTTTCGCTAATTGCGCTGCATTTGGTTCGCCTTCAGCAAATACATCTTCTACGCTGTTTTGTTCCAAACCAAAGTCACGGCTTAAGTAAGCAAATGCCGCATGGCCTGTAACGAAGTTTTTATGAGGAGCTTTAGCGAATTGCTCTTCATATTTTTTAATCATTGCATCTAGTTTACCAACGTATTCAGTGTAGTTCTTTTCGTAGTAATCCTTGTTCGCTGGGTCAGCTTTTACAAGTGCATCTTTGATGTTTTTCACTTCAATTTTAGCATCTTTTAAAGATAACCATGCGTGAGGATCTTCTGCACCATGTTCTTTAATTTCTTCAGGATCAGTATTTTTAATCGCTTCAACGCCGTTAGTAGCTACAACAGTTACAAGCTTGTCATTTTTAGCTGCTTCAATAGCTTGTTGTGCCCAAGGCTCCATCCCAAAGCCGTTATAAACGAATACTTGAGCTGTTGCCAATTGTTTCATATTTTCTGGTTTCAACTCGAAATCATGAGGCTCAACGCCATCTGGAATAATAGTAGATACCTCTACCTTGTCACCGCCAATAGCCTTTGCGAATTCAGCCATCGCATTAAAACTTGTTACCACTTGGATCTTTTTACTTGCCTGTTCCTTAGGTGCATCATTGCCACAGCCTGCAAATAGTGCGGCCATCATAATGCCTACAACTAACAAAACCAGTTTCTTGACCATCGTAGTCCTCCTTTTGTTAATCCTGAACGCTATGCCTTCACAGAATATTTCCCATTCTTTAGTTGCAGTTGCGACTCAGTTGCATTTGTAATATAGTTATAGTATAAACTTACTTAAAATTTTGTCAATTAGAAATGTGGTTTTTATATGTTATCCATAGAACACCTTTACTTTTCCTATCAAGGTCAGCCACCCTATGTATTAAATGACCTTAATCTACATATTCACAGCGGTGACTATATATCCATTGTTGGGGACAATGGGTCTGGTAAAAGTACCCTTCTCCGCCTTATGTTAGGTTTTCTTACACCTGTAAAAGGCTCTATCAAACTAGATAGCAACAACATTCGCTATGTATCACAGAAAAATGATTTCTCCCATGCAGGCTTTCCTATTACGGTAAAAGAAATCCTCGATTCTTACCGTAAGCTTTTAAAAATAAAAGATAAAAACGAAGTCAATCGTGTATTAGAGCTCACTCATATGACGGACTTTAAAGACAGATTGATTAGCAAACTGTCCGGCGGCCAAGCACAGCGCGTATCTATCGCGCGTGCCCTCATCGGCAGCCCCGACCTCATCATCCTTGATGAGCCATCCACTGGCATCGACAGAAAAAGCCAAGAAGGCATCTACGCCCTACTTTGCGATTTAAACCAACAACATCATATTACGATAATCTCTGTTGAACATAACCTTGAAATGGCCATCGCTAATTCTACCAATATCTACCATATTGCAAATGGTCATGGCCACCTTTGCTCACCTGAGCAATATGCTAGTGAAATTATGCACAGCACGGGGCGTAACCCTATGGATCATAAAAATTGTGCTTGTTTCACAGATGTAACGACTCAGGCTCAGGCTCAGGCTCAGGCTCAGGCTCAGGCTCAGGCTCAGGCTCAGGCCGATGATACGACAACTGAGGAGGTGCGCCATGTTTAGTTATGATTTCATGCAAAATGCCTTCTTTGTAGCCATATGCATTTCCCTACTCTGTCCATGCATCGGTATCTTTATGGTTCTACGCCGGTCTAGTATGATTGGCGACACCATGAGCCATGCATCCCTTGCAGGTATTACGCTAGGCTTATTAACTAGCACCAACCCAATATTGGGGGCCTTTATCTTTACTGCTATCTGTGGTGCCCTTATCGAGTTTTTGCGGAAATACTTCTCCCATCATCTCGATCTAATTCTTACCATTATCTTATCCCTCAGTATTGGTACAGCCATTACCCTCATTAGTTCTGGCAAGCTGAAAGCTAACGCTAATGTATTTTTCTTTGGTAGCATCCTAACGGTAAATGCAGCTGACATGATTAGCATCGCAGTGCTTACAATTCTGTCTGTACTCACCTTATATTTCTTATATAACTCCTTACTCTACATCGCTTACGATGAAGAGGCAGCCCGCGTAGCAGGTGTTAAGGTCGATTTCATTAACTATATCTTTGCTATCTTAATGGCTGCGGCCGTATCTATTTCTATTAAAATCGTTGGTGTCCTCGTATTAAGTGCTATGATTGCCTTACCGGTAGCATCGGCACTACAATTAGAAAAAGGTTTTAGGACGACTTTACTATGCTCCATCGGATTTAGTTTACTCGCCATGATTATTGGTCTATTCGGATCCTACTACCTTAACGTAGCACCTGGTGGCTTCGTGTCGTTAACATCGGTAGGGATACTACTAGTAGTATTAGTCATCAAGAATATTCGAGCCATCATTAGACGTATGCAATTTAGCAAATAAATAAATATAATCATCAATGCATAGATAGCTGTTTTATTAGCAAAATAAGGTACTATTCTTTTAAAAAATAAATTATCTACTTATACTTGTATAGCATGTTTAGTATTAAAACAGAATCGAAAGAGAGTTATGAATGCAACAACTTGGCCAGAAGGCATAAAAAAGACCAAACAGCGCGAAGCCATTTGGTCAGTATTAACAACTACAGATAAACCGATTACTGCTATGGAAATCGCAGAGCGATTAGGTGATGGTAGCACCACATGGATGTCTACCATCTACCGCACTCTTGAATTATTAGAAACAAAAGATATTGTTACCCGTACAACACTCATGGGCAGTGACATGGCATATTATGAGATTACACCTCATACACACCGACACTATGCAGTATGCACAAATTGTGGTACTATGGTGCCACTTCATACGTGCCCCGTTGTAGAAATGCCGCAAGAACTAACAGAAGTGGGCTTTACAGTGACAGAACATCATTTGGAAATAGCGGGAATCTGTAAAAAGTGTAAAAAGGAAAAATAATTATATCTGAACACAAAAGGACGTAACTTTAAAGTTACGTCCTTTTGTGTTTTTAATATGTTTTGTATTAGCCTTATTTAGCTTTCACCAATTACAACATCAATGGAGCTACTACGAAGCCAAGTGCTACTGCGATAGCAATGGATAGTACGCCAGGGATGAAGAACGGATGGTTAAATACGAGTTTACCGATTCGTGTTGAGCCGGTATCGTCCATTTGTACAGCCCCCAAGAGTGTTGGGTATGTAGGCAATACGAAGAGTGCAGATACGGCTGCGAAGGAAGCGATAATAATGTATACGGATCCTGGGTTCTCTGGAGTAATGCCGAGAGCTAAAATTACAGCTGGTACCAACGCTTGTGTAGTTGCCGCTTGGCTATACAACAATGTGCTGGCAAAGAAGAATGCTACGGCTAACAAGAATGGATATGCCGTTACCATGCTAGAAGCAAGGGCTTTAATTTCAGGAATATGACCTTTTACGAAAGTATCACCCAACCATGCTACACCGAGTACGCAGACACATGCGGATAAACCGGATTTGAATGTGCTAGTGTTAACAAGTTGTGCTGTATCAATCTTACAGAAGTAAGTGATAGCTGCTGCAATAATCATCATGAAGCCGATGATAGCATCATTTCGACCAAAGATAACTGGTTTTACAAGACCAATGTTTTTGGAGATTGCCGTTGCATAGAATACGATACAAATAATACCAATCAAGAAAATCAATACAGAAGTTTTCGCACCTGGTTTTAAAGCGAAATCTGTATTTTTTTCACGAGGCGGTGCCACATGACCAGCTGCCAAACGTTCTTGGTAAACTGGATCAGAAGACAAGTCATTATTCGCAAAGGTAGACATGATAAACGCTGTGATCATAACCGCTACGAATGTTGTGGAAATACAGATGGCAAGCAATGTTGGATAGTTTACGCCATATGGCTCAAGGAAGCCACTCATTGCAACAACTGCGGCGGATACTGGGCTCGCTGTAATACCGATTTGACTCGCTACAACGGCGATGGATAATGGTACAGACGGCTTAATGTTTTCACTTTTCGCCACCTCTACAATTACAGGAATCATAGAGAATGCTGTATGACCAGTACCTGCTAATAAAGTTAAGAAATACGTTACTGTTGGTGCTAAATAGTTGATGTGTTTAGGGTTTTTACGCAAAATATTTTCCGCAATACGTACTAAATAATCAAGACCACCAGCTAACTGTAAGGCACAAATGGCTGCGATAGCAGACATGATGATGAGAATTACATCCCAAGGAATCTGACCAGGGAACATACCCATACCAAGGCTTAACAATACAACCCCAAGGCCGCCAGCGTAACCGATGCCCATACCACCTAGGCGAACACCGAGGAAGATGGCACCAAATAAAATAAGAACTTGCATAATTACATAAATGTCCATACGATGACCTCCTTTATACATATATAGTAACATAGATATTCTAAATAATCATCGGATTTTGAGAATGTATAGAATATATTTTAAAATTTTCATGAAAATATCGAATTTTTTACATAAAAAAGCTACACCCAATTCCTTTAAACATTAGTAAAAGACAATCGGTGTAGCTTTTGAGTATATTATTGTACCTAAAATTAAACTATTAATACTTTTGTATTACAAAATTATGGGACGTAAATCTTCCAGCAAGCCCTCTTCTTCGGTAGCACGTTGGATGCTTTCACCAACGATACGAACCATATCCTCTAGCTGTTCCACAGTGGACGCCAATGGAGGCATGAGAATAACTACATCGCCGATAGGACGGCAGATAAGGCCTTGTTCACGAGCAAGGATAGCTACCTTTGCACCAACCGCATCATTTGGACGATATGCTTCGTGGGTAGCCACGTCTTTTTCAAGCTCAATGCCTACGATGAGGCCCCGTTGACGAACCTCTTTAACATGCTTCAAGGACTTAATCGGTTCTAAGGCCTTTGTGAAAGCTTCCACTTTCGCAGGCAATTGATCAATCACCTTTTCATCCCGGAATACTTTCAAAGAAGCCAATGCAACGGCACACGCCAATGCATTTCCCGTATAGGAGTGACCATGATAGAAGGTTTTCTTTTCTTCAAAAGTGCCAAGGAATGCATCAAACACCCGTTTTGTAGTCAACGTCGCCGCTAGCGGCATATAACCGCCAGTAATACCTTTAGACAAGGTCATGAAGTCTGGAGATACCCCTTCGTGTTCGCACGCAAAGAATTTACCGGTACGGCCAAAGCCGGTCGCTACTTCGTCTACGATGAGGAATACATCGTGTTGTGCAGTCAATTCACGAACGCGTTTTAAATAGCCATGAGGCATTACGAGCATGCCTGCCGCAGCTTGTACGAGTGGCTCCATAACGAGAGCTGTAATTTCATCGCCTTCTTCGTTAAGGATACGCTCTAATTCAGCCAAGGACTCTTCAAAGGCTTTATCTCGATCTGCTACATCAGCGTACACACCAGGACTTGGCAAAGTTAATGGTTTGAAT
>NZ_CAKPTN010000043.1 GCF_934190855.1 uncultured Veillonella sp.
GTTTTTTTATTGTCAATTTTATGGTACAATCGATTAGTACAATATCGTAATATGTTAGCAGTTATCGTAAAGGATGAATATTTATTGTTAACCGTAAAGGGTTTTACTTTCACCATACGAAATTGACTAGAAAGATATGAGGCTATTCATGAACGAAAAAGACATTATGATTGAGGTCAATCATATGAGTCATATATATACTGATGAAAACGGCAATGATGTACGCGCTTTAGATGATGTGAATTTATCTATTAAGCGCGGCGAGTTTGTATGTATTATCGGTACTAATGGCAGTGGTAAAAGTACTCTTGCTAAGCATTTTAATGTGCTATTACAACCTAGCGAAGGTCACGTTAATGTATGTGGCTTTGATACGCGCGATGAAGTGCATATTTGGAATATCCGCCAACATGTAGGCATGGTATTCCAAAATCCTGATAACCAAATCGTAGCAGCTGTCGTAGAAGAGGACGTTGCGTTTGGTCCTGAAAATCTAGGTATTCCTAGTGATGAAATTAGAAAACGTGTCGATGCAGCATTAGAAGCTGTTAATATGACTGAATATAGAGAACATGGTCCTCACTTGTTATCTGGCGGTCAAAAGCAACGCATTGCCATTGCTGGCGTGCTTGCTATGAAACCAGACTGTATTGTTCTAGATGAACCAACGGCCATGCTCGATCCAAAAGGTCGTCGCGAAGTTCTGGAAACAGTTCATAAGCTCAATAAAGAAGAGGGCATTACTATCGTCTTTATTACGCACTTCATGGAGGAAGCCGTTACGGCTGACCGCGTTGTGGTTATGAAAAATGGTGTGAAATTACACGATGGTACACCTCGTGAAATCTTTAGCCATGTAGATACCTTGAAAGAGCTGGGCCTCGACGTGCCTGTAGCCTCTGAAATTGCTTTCAAATTAAATGCAAAAGGTTATGCAGTTGGTAGCAGCATTATAAACAATGAGGAACTGGCAGAAGGTCTTAAAAGCTCAAAACTGGCAGATCAATTAGTAAATTCTCGTCATGAGGCTACTAAGGTTGAAGAGGTTCATGCCAGTGAGCTGACGACTGATGCAAGAGGGGAGGGAACTCACTAATGGCGATTGTATTAGATAATATTACATACACCTATGGCATGGGAACCCCTTTTGAAAAGACCGCCCTTCATGGTATATCTCTTACTATTGAAACTGGTGAGTTTCTAGGTGTTATCGGTCATACTGGGTCCGGTAAATCTACCTTTGTACAACATTTAAATGGTTTATTACATCCTACGACAGGTACAGTAACTGTTAATGGTGTAGATATTAGCGCTTCCACAGAGGAGGCTAAAAAGATGCGCCATAAGGTAGGTATGGTATTCCAATATCCTGAGCATCAACTATTTGAAGAAACTATCGCTCAAGATATTGCATTTGGTCCTAAAAATTTAGGTCTTAGTGCTGATGAAGTAGATGAACGCGTTCGTGATGCCATGAAGTTTGTAGGCCTTGACTACAATACGTATGCAGAGCGTTCTCCGTTCCATTTGTCTGGTGGTCAAATGCGACGCGTTGCTATTGCTGGCGTAGTAGCAATGAATCCAGACTTTTTAGTTCTTGATGAGCCATCTGCGGGCCTTGATCCATTTGGTCGTGAAGAAATCTTTGAGGAAATCATTCGCCTCCATAAGGAGAAAGGGATTACGGTTATCCTCGTATCCCATAATATGGAGGATATTTCTCGCATGGCATCCCGTCTTGTAGTACTCGACAAAGGTCGCATTGTACTCGATGGGGAACCGATGGATATCTTTAATAATCATCGCGATGAATTACAAGCTGTTGGCGTAGATGTACCTCCAGTATCTGTAACTATGGAGTATTTGCGTGAACAAGGTCTTGATGTGTCTAACCGAGTTCTATCCGTAGATGATGCAGTACAAGCCATTCTAGAAGGAGGTAGCCATGTTAAATAATATAACTATTGGTCAATACTTCCCTGGAAATTCCTTCTTGCACCGCATGGATCCACGAGCAAAGATTATTGCTACCACTATTTTCGTAGTGGCCATCTTCTTGGCAGATTCCCCGCTAGCCTATGGCATTGTAGGTGGTTTTACAATCTTTGCGATGCTATTATCTCGCTTGCCATTGAGTCTTATGTGGTCTGCTATTAAACCACTTTGGATTATCATTGTATTTACTATGGGCATTCATATTTTTACGACACCTGGTAATACTATTTTCCAATGGGGCATTATTAATATCACCGACCATGGTGTGGCGATGGGCCTTCAAATGGCGGCACGATTAATTTTCTTAATCTTGTTTTCCTCGTTGTTGACGTATACTACATCTCCAATCCGCTTAACAGATGGTATCGAGCATTTGCTCAATCCATTCCGCTGTATTGGCGTTCCAGCCCATGAGCTGGCTATGATGATGACCATTGCGCTTCGTTTTATTCCAACATTACTAGATGAGACGGATCGTATTATGAAAGCTCAATCTGCTCGTGGTGCAGACTTTGTGACTGGTTCTATCATTCAACGAGCAAAGAATATGGTACCGCTCTTAGTACCATTATTTATCAGTGCTTTCAGACGTGCTGATGAACTGGCTATCGCTATGGAGGCTCGTTGCTATAGAGGCGGCGTAAATCGTACTCGTATGAAAGAATTACAAGTGACTTATGTCGATTATATCGGCGTCGGTGCTGTTATTTTGGTTACTATTGTACTCATCCTATTATGGTGGCTTGGCCTATGAGAAATTTACGAATCATAGTAGCTTATGATGGTACTGATTTAGCAGGCTATCAAAAGCAACCCGATGATAAGGGTTTAACAGTACAAGGCTGTTTAGAATACGGTTTATCAAAAATTTGTAATGAACCGATTCAAATCTACGGTGCCTCTCGCACGGATGCAGGGGTACATGCAAAGTTTCAAGTGTGCACCTTTCAAACCTCTGGTGCTATACCGGTAGAGAATATTCCACGGGCCATGATAGCTCATATCCCCAAGGATATAGTTGTTCGTGAAGCGGTGGAAATTCCACTCGATTGGAAACCGCGTTGGAATATATACGGTAAAGAGTATGTATATACCATCCATAATCAGCTCATTGCTAATCCGTTGACGAAACGATATCACTGGCATGTAAAGAAGCCTCTAAATATTGAACTCATGCAAGCTGCTGGTAATGAATTACTGGGTACACATGACTTTACGACCTTAAAAGGAACGAATTCTACACCAGCTGATCCCGTTAAGACTATTATGGGTATTCATGTAGAGGCAAAGGGGCCTCATGTGACTATTTCTGTAGTAGGTGATGGGTTCTTATACCATATGGTGCGTAATATTGCAGGCTTACTCGTAGATGTAGGTCTTGGTCGCCGTAAGGTAGAGGATATTAAAGGGTATTTAGCTGCTAAAGATCGTCGTGTGATAGGAAAAACGGCACCTGCCCAAGGTTTATGTTTAGAAGAAATCTTCTTTACTGAGGCACGGCAACAAGAGGTATTACGGAATAAATATTCTATATAATTTAAGAATAAATATTCTATATAATTTAAGAATAAATATTCTATATAATTTTATATAGACTCTTTTTTAAAAGAGTAATTATAAAACGATGAGCATAAATACTAAAAGGATACTACTAAAAAAGTAGTATCCTTTTTCTCTTATAAGTTTTAGTTATAATGCTCTAATTTATACCTATTATTATGAGAAATGATACATTGTAAACCTAAAGTATACATGATACAATGACGATATAAGACAGGTTCGTACTATACATATATAAAAATAGTAAGTTAGACTCTTGTCAGCAGTGTAATTTTTATCCTAAGGAGGGTGAATCTCTTGCAAAAACGTAAAGATTTTATCTGGAAAATGGGCGGCCAACAAGGTGAAGGTATCGAGAGTTGCGGCGAAATCATGGCGACAATCCTCGCTAAAGAAGGCTATTCCTTGTATAGCCAACGTTTATTTGCATCTCGTATCAAAGGTGGTCATACTACATTCGCATTGCGCGTAGCATTAGAACAAATTATGTCCATCGGTGAAGGCGTAGATTTCTTGCTAGCTCTTGACCAAGAAACTGTTGATATGCACGGTTCCGAAGTTCGTGATGGCGGTTACATCATTTGTGATAGCAAAGTAAAACCGGACTTCTCTAAATACGAAGGTACAAAAATCAATTGCTTATCCTTGCCAATCTCTGAAACAGCGATGAAACAAGGCTCCATGTTGATGCGTAACATCGTAGCACTTGGTATGTCCGTAGCACTTCTTGGTTTTGAAACTAAATTGTTCAAAGATGCTATTGCTGAACAATTCGCGAAAAAATCCCAAGAAATTATCGATAAAAACTTAGCTGCTTTTGACGATGGTCATGGCCTCGTAATGGAAAAATTAGGCGATGTTGAAATCGATACATTGCCAGCTCCTGGTAAGAAAGATCAAATGTTCTTATTAGGTAATGAAGCATGTGCTCTTGGTGCTATTGCAGCGGGTTCCCGTTTCATGGCATCTTATCCTATTACACCAGCATCCGAAGTTATGGAATTCATGATTAAAAACATGGACAAATTGGGTGCTACAGTTGTTCAAACAGAAGACGAAATCGCAGCATGCATGACAGCTATGGGCGGCGTATACGCTGGTGTTCGTGGCTTCACATGTACTTCTGGCCCTGGTCTTTCCTTGATGGCAGAATCCTTGTCTATGGCTTCCATGGCTGAATTGCCAATGGTTGTTATCGACGTTCAACGTTCTGGCCCATCTACTGGTATGGCTACAAAAGTTGAGCAATCCGATATTGATGCGGCTTGCTACAATGCACATGGCGATTACTCTGGTATCGTAATTTCTCCAACATCCATCGAAGAATGCTTCTATGAAATTCAAAAAGCTTTCAACTTGGCAGAAATGTACCAATGTCCAGTAATCTTTATGCCTGACTTACAACAAGGCTTGAATAAACAATCCGTTCCTTCCTTCGATTTGAACCGTGTACCTATCAACCGCGGTAAAATGATGAAAGAAGCAGAACTTCCTGCATTGGAACAACCTAAATACTTCAAACGCTTTGAATTGACTGAAGATGGTATTTCTCCTCGTACAATTCCTGGCATGAAAAATGGTCTATTCCTTTCCACAGGCTTAGAGCATAACGAAGAAGGTAAACCAGCAGAAGCGCCTACAATGCACGTAGCGCAAACTGATAAACGTTTCCGCAAATTGGAAACTGTAGCTGATAACTACGAACCATTCTTGAACAACGCTAAATACGACGAAGCAGACGTACTTGTTGTAGGTATGGCTTCCAGCCGTGGCGCTATCGAAGAAGCAGTTGCTGAATTCGATCAAGAAGGCGTTAAAGTTAACCACTTGCAATTGCGCTTGATTAAACCATTCCCAGCAAAACAATTACAACCATTCTTTGATGCTGCGAAAAAAGTGGTTATCGTAGAGCACAATAAAACTGGTCAATTGACTAACTTGTTTAAAATCAACATGCATCGGAAAAATAAAATTTCTAGCTGCTTAAAATACGATGGTAATCCATTCACAAAAAGTTATGTGAAAAATGCGATTAAGGAGGTCCTATAATATGGCAACAGCTAAAGATTACAGAAACGATATTCGTCCTAACTGGTGCCCAGGCTGTGGCCATTATGGGGTTCAAGCAGCGATTACTGACGCTGTAGTAGCGAAAAATATTCCACCAGAAAAATTAGCAGTAATTTCCGGTATCGGTTGCTCCAGCCGTATCGGTGGTTATTTCTACGCTTACGGTGCTCATACAACTCATGGTCGTGCACTTCCTTACGCTCAAGGCGTAAAACTTGCTAACCAAGACTTAGAAGTTATCGCATTCTCTGGTGACGGCGATGCGTTCGCTATCGGTATGGGTCACACTATCCATGCTTTCAAACGTAATGTAAACATGACATACGTTGTAATGGATAACCATGTATATGGTTTGACTAAAGGTCAAGCATCCCCTCGTTCCGACATCGGTTTTGTTACAAAAACAACTCCTCATGGTGCGTTCGAGTCCCCATTGTCCATCTGTGAAACTGCGATTGCAGCAGGTGCTACATTCGTAGCTCAAAGCTACATGATCAACCGTGAAGAACTTGTTGATTTGATTCAACAAGCTATGGACCATGATGGTTTCTCCTTCATCAACGTATTTAGCCCATGTGTTACATACAACAAACGCAATAGCTATGACTGGTTCAAAGAACATTTAGTAGCATTGCCTGAAGGCTATGATCCAACAGATCGTGCAGCAGCACTTAAAACTTTGGGCGATACAGATGGTTTGGTTACTGGTCTTATTTACCAAAATAAATCTAAACCTTCCTTCGAAAAATCCTTGGCAGCAGCTAATGGCGGCGCACACCCACGTCCATTAACTGAAGACGTTGTAAAACCTGACCAAGCATTATTCGACAGCTTATGTAACGGCTTCAAATAAGCATTAGCAGAACACTATAGATACTTGCTTATCTACATACTAAACGTGTCACCTTCGGGTGGCACGTTTTTTTGATATACTGATTTCTATGATTTGTCCCATGTGGTTATATAACGTGATATAATAAGGACATTGTATGATATTCATTGCAATTGTATCGTATTCATTGCAGAGGTTTTTATGAAAGCATACGAAAAGGGGATTAGTCTATCCATCTGGACTTTGAGTTGGCCTATATTTATTGAAGTGTTCCTACAGATGCTAGTAGGTAATATAGACCAATTGATGATGAGTCACTACTCACCACAAGCAGTGGCTGCGGTAGCTAATGCCAATCAAATTTTAAATATCTTTATTATGCTCATTATTGTGATGAGTACGGCTACGACGATCTTGATTGCCCAGTATTTAGGGGCTCGCAATCAGTCTAAGCTATCTGAGGTATGTACGGTCAGCTTGGTGCTGAATTTTTTATTTTCATCTATAGCAGCAGTATTCTTTATCACTTGCCATGAATGGATCTTCACGTGGCTCGGTATACCACCTGAAACGATGCGTGATACGTCGATTTATACGACCATCGTAGCGGCAGGGTTGCCGATACAGGCTATGTACTATGCATTAGTTGCTGTATTTAGAGGTCATTCACTAACGCGTATTACCATGTACATAGCACTCGTTATGAATGTAATCCATATTATAACGAACTATGTATTAATCTTTGGACATGGGCCAATACCAAGTCTTGGTGTACTAGGGGTATCTATTTCGACATGGCTATCTAAGGTAGTGGGCCTCCTGATTATCGCTTATACCTTTAAGAAGCTGCTTACTTTAGAGGTGAGTTTTACATTCTTAAAACCATTCCCGTGGCATACGATTAAGTCCTTATTGCATATCAGTGTTCCTTCTGGTGGGGAAACATTAAGCTATCAATTGTCTCAAACGACGATTATGAAAATGGTCAATATTTTGGGACTCGCAGTAATCAATACAAAGGTGTATGTATCCGTTATTGCTATGCTGTGCTATGTATATACAATAGCACTCGCCAATGCTTCACAAGTTATTGTTGGCTTCTTGATGGGGGCAAAACGCCAAGAAGAGGTAACTAATCGCGTATGGCATTCTATGTTTTTAGCGATTGCTATTAACGTAGGTCTTGCTACATTCTTCTATCTTGTTAGTGATTTTGTTCTTTCTATCTTTACTACGGATCCTGAAATTTTATCATTAGCCCATAATGTATTATTGGTAGAAATTTTCCTTGAACTAGGTCGTGCCGTGAATATCGTTATGGTTGGTTGCTTACAAGCAGCGGGAGATATTCGAACTCCAATGCTGGTAGGCATTTTGGGCATGTGGTTATGTGCCGTGCCACTATCGTACCTCTTTGGTATTTACTGGGGCTGGGGGCTCGTAGGCATTTGGGTTGCCATGGCAATAGATGAAATATTACGAGGTCTTTTGTTTGTGTATCGCTGGTATAGCGGTAAATGGAAAAATAAGAGACTTATTGAAGCTTAAATTTGAATTCCTGTTATTTTAATTAATTCTTTTATAGTTTGTAGATATATTTAGCATTACATTGGAGAGTGTACATTACTAGATATTGTGAAAGTAGGTTTATATGAGTAAGACAGTAGGTATTATTGGCTTAGGTTTATTAGGTGGTTCACTGGCAAAGGCTTTGAAGGCGTATACCGACTATGAGGTGGTGGGCTATGCTCGACGCCAAGAGGTTTGTGATGCTGCCATTCAGGATGGTGTGGTGAAAGCTGCTTGGACAGAGGTAGAACCATTGATTGAAAATGCAGATATCGTTGTGTTCTCCTTACCGCCAGATACAAATGCCCGACTCTTTATTGAGACGGCACATTTATTTAGGCGAAGGAAAACTTTGTTCGTGCTGTGTATGAGTCAATTCCTAAGGGGACGATTTTTGTATCTGTCCATCCTATGGCAGGCTCAGAAAAAGGTGGTTACGAAGTATCTCATAAAAACCTTTTTAAAGGTATGGGCTGGATCGTCCTAGAGGATAAGGCCTCTGAAGTATATAGTGAAGAGGTGGCTCAAGAGCTGGCTGAGATGGGCCGCGCCGTAGGTTCTCGTATTGAGTTCGTCGACATTTACGCCCACGATGCGTATCTTGCCATGGTCAGTCATATGCCTCATTTATTGGCGGCCATTTTGACGCAAGTTTCAGGTGGCGATGAATTAGGCGAATTACGTATGCGATTATCTGCTGGTGGCTTCCGAGATTGCACACGCGTAGCCGGCGGCTTGCCGTCTATGTGGCGTGAAATCATCTACGGAAATCGCCACAATGTCATTGAAGGTCTTACTCGTATTGAAGCTGAAATCCAACGTGTAAAAGAGGTGCTTTCACAAGAGGATGAAGGTCAAGCATTGGAATCCTATTTAGAACGCAGTCGTGATGTTCGCAGTAAGTTGCCGTATTTAACGGGACAAATTAAAGATAACTAACATAATAAAGAATTGTTAACATAATCAAGGTTATGTAGCTGAAGTGACATTGTTCATGTTCTAAAATGTGTATACTAATATTCTAAAAATATACTAATATTCTAAAATTACTAATATTCAAAAAGTAAACCGATATATTATTTAGTTAAGGGAGATAGTATGAGTTTGTTACAAGAAACTTGTGGCGCTATTGTAGGTCGCAACCAAGAGATTGAACAACATATAATCGATAGCTGGAATACAGCATCACCCATAGAGCAATATGGTCGACTCGTAAATGTAGTGGCCCAATATGGTTCTGCTACGAATCAAGAGACTTTGACTATACCTAAGCCATGCATGATTATCGCTAGTGCAGATCACGGTGTGGCGGATATGGGGGTTAGTGCGTATCCAAAGGAAACGACCGTTGGCATGACACAAAACTACCTAATCCCTAAAGGGGCTGGTGCCAATTCCTTAGCTAATTACTGTGGTGCTCAAATGGAAGTTATTGATATGGGCATTGATGCGGATATGAGTTGGGTACCGGGGTTACGCAGTCATAAACTTGGTATGGGCACGAAAAACTTTGTGGACGAGCCTGCCATGACACGTGAACAAGCGATTGAAGGTATCGAAACAGGTATCCGTCTCGTAAAAGAAAAAATCGACGAAGGCTTCAACGTATTTTTAGTAGGCGAAATGGGTATTTCCAATACGACCGCTAGTGCCCTTATGACCGCTAAGTTTGCGGGCCTTACAGCAGAAGAGGCAACAGGGCGGGGCACTAACATTTCCGACGAACGCCTCAAATTAAAGCAACGCATTGTTCATGATGTACTAGAAAAATATAAGGATATTCCAAAAGACGATGCTATTGGGATTTTATCCGCTGTAGGCGGTTTTGAATTTGCTTGTATCGTTGGCGTTATTTTAGGTGCGGCCGCTAATAATGGATTAGTTATCATAGATGGATTTAATACATCGGCTTGTGCATTAGTTGCTAAAACCTTAGTGCCAGAAGTCATGGATTATGTGATGGCATCTCATTTGTCGGCCGAAAAGGCAGCGAAGTCCTCTTTAGAAAATCTAGGCTTAGAAGCATATGTAGATTTGGGACTTTGTCTAGGCGAGGCCTCTGGTAGTTCGGTTCAAATGGGCATGCTAGATCTTGCAGTTCATATGTATTTGGCCATAACAGGAGGTAAGGCATGAGAACTTTTACTATAGAACCATTGCACGTACCCTCCATGGAGGAGTGCCGGTTACGTATTGATAATTTAACAAAACCAATTTATAGTTTGGCTACGCTAGAGCTTATAGCAGAACGCTTTGCAGGTATTTTGGCAGATCCTAAACCAAATCATTTGCGTTATGGTGTGCTCATTGTAGCTGCAGATCACTTGGTAGATGGTCCTCAAAATAGTCAGCATGGTAGTGAAAGCTACGCAGTCATCAAACGTTTTAACGAAGGCAGAACGGCTACGCAAGGGGCGGCATTTAAATTAAATGCAGACGTACATGTTGTAAACGTAGGTCTTGAACAAGATACTAGTGATTTAGAATATATTGATCAACAAGTCATTCGCAAAGGCTCTCATTTCTTCGGTGTAGAACCTGTCATCTCTCAAGATGAACTAGAGTGCGCTATTGAGCTAGGTTTTACTTATGCTGATAAATTACACAACGATGGCTTACAAGTCGTAGCTATCGGCAATATAGGGGAAAGAGCGTTCCTTGATTCCCTCGTAACGACTGCTACTATTACAGGCTGTGCCTATGATGATATTCTCGTTCATACCGAATGTGGCCCAACAGTAGAGCAAAGGGCTGCTCATATTCATTCCTTTGTAGATCGCTTTAACATTGCCGTTGATGATTGGTCTGCTTTGAGTGAAAGCGAGCGTCGTGATGCGGTATTACATTTGCTGCATGTTGCAGGTGGTCTAGATATTGCATTCTTAACTGGCTTTATCTTAGGTGCTGCTAGTCATCGTATGGCTATCGTTTTTGATAATGCCGTAACAGGTGCTGCTGTATTGGCCGCTGTTACTATTGAACCACTAGTTAAGGACTATGTATTCCCATCGGCTGCCTATGAGGAACCAATCCATAAGGAACAATGTCGATTCCTAGGTGTGAAACCATGCTTGCATTATAACTTACAAATCGATGAAGCCTTAGGTTCTACGATGGGGCTATCTATCATCGATGCATCTATGCATATGCTAAATGACATGAAAACATTCATCGAAGCCGAAGTAAGTGTGGCCGAAGATGGGGCAGGTAAAGGCCGACAAGCTGGTAAAAACTAGATTATTTACTAGTAAAATGAGCTTATAAGCTTGTAGAAATTAAGTAAGAAAAATGAGGGATTATAGTATCCCTCATTCTTAATTTGATATCTCTGTAAAATCAAAAATTTGTAGGAATTTCATGGAAAAACCATTGACACTATATGTGTAAATTGATATTATTATAAGGCAGTCAGGACATTCTCAATTTGTTCTTGACGACAGATTGATAATTATGTTATATTAATTATCGGTTCTGTATGCGGGAATAGCTCAGCGGTAGAGCACCGCCTTGCCAAGGCGGGGGTCGCGAGTTCGAATCTCGTTTCCCGCTCCATAAACATTCCTCGATAGCTCAGTCGGTAGAGCAATCGGCTGTTAACCGATCGGTCGTAGGTTCGAGTCCTACTCGAGGAGCCATTTTGACTCACTAGCTCAGTTGGCAGAGCACCTGACTTTTAATCAGGGTGTCCCGCGTTCGAGTCGCGGGTGAGTCACCAAATTAAAACTCACAAACTTCGGTTTGTGAGTTTTCTATCTCTATTTATAGAGTATTTGGTTATGATTGCAAGTATAAAATCTATGAAAAATAAATCGAAAAAATCTTTGAAAAAGAGGTTGACGATTTGGGATTAGATTGATATACTATACAAGTCGTTAGGGCTTTGAACTAACGTAACAGATCTTTGAAAACTGAACAATGATAGGTAATCAATCATATGATTGAACATATGCCAGAGTGCGGGTTTTGACAAAGTCAAAACCAACCATAATTCAAAGTTACTTAAATGTAACGAC
>NZ_CAKPTN010000044.1 GCF_934190855.1 uncultured Veillonella sp.
GAGTAACAAAATGGACTTCTATACAGTAGCATATGTGGAGAGTCAGATTGCATCTGGACACACAATAGGATTTATCTTTTTTGTAGTTATTTTATTAGCCCTTCTCGGTGTGGGCATTCAAGTTTTGCGTAATGGTTTTACAAGCCGTTACCGTGATTTAACTGTTATTTTATCCTTAATTATTGTATTTTTCTTAGGTTTAGAATATCAAGAATATGGTCGTATGAAGAATTACTCTGAGGATTCTTCTCGGATGGCTCAATTCTTACACTCCTTTAGTGCAGATCGTGGTGTTGATGAAAGCCAATTAGCGGTTAACTCTTTGAAGGTTCGTAATGGTATGATTTTAAAAGTTAGTGATGCCTATTATGAGGTACAATTTAACCCTGAATACACGACGTATACAATTACTCGCGTATATAAGGTGAGCCCTGAAGATCGACTTCATGATAAGGCTGATTAAGGATGTAAGGAGTTCATCATGACAGATTTCATACCTATGTATGGGATGGTATTTGCTAAATTGGGTATTGGCCTCTTAGCGATTATTTTACAAATTAATGTAATGGGGAAAGGAAATTTAGCCCCTACATCAGCACAAGATCAGTTGCAGAACTATGTACTAGGCGGTATTATCGGTGCGATTATTTATAATCCTGCCATTGGTATTGTACAATTTATATTAGTTCTCATCTTATGGACTATTCTTGTAATGACCATTAAATTCTTGAAGGGCAACTTTAGATTCTTCAAAAAAATTCTAGATGGTCATCCCGCTATTCTCGTGGAAAACGGTGTTATTTTGACTGATCAATGTATGCGCTTTGGTATGCAGGCTGCAGAGTTAAAAATGAAATTACGTGCAGCAGGTGTTTTGCGAGCAAAGGATGTAAAGCGTGCTATATTAGAACAAAATGGTCAGTTAAAGGTCGTTAAGTTTGGCGAAGAAAATGTTCTGTTAGATTTAGTGACAGATGGTCAGATTAATCCCTATGCACTCGATTTAATCAATAAAGATGAAGAGTGGCTTGTAGCAGAAGTGGCTAAGCAAGGCTATACGATTAAGCAAGTATACGTAGCTGAATATATGGATGGTCATGTTGATATATATCCATTTGAAGAAAACTCAGGCTTAAGCATTTTTAAAAAGCAAACAAAGGAGTAATAATATGATAGAATCTATGACTATATATGGCATGGTTTTTGCTAAACTGGCCATCGGTCTCTTGGCAATTATTCTACAAATCAACTTAATGGGTAAGGGGAACTTAGCGCCAACCTCTGCGTTAGACCAATTACAAAACTACGTACTTGGTGGTATTATTGGTGCCATTATTTACAATGATCAAATTGGTATTTTACAGTTTATGTTAGTCCTTATCTTATGGACTATCCTCGTAATGACACTTAAATTCTTAAAAGGTAATCTTCGTTTCTTTAAAACAATTCTTGATGGTCATCCTGTTATTGTAATCGAAAAAGGCCATGTATTAACCGAAGAATGTATGCGTTACGGCATTCAATCAGCTGAGTTAAAACTTAAACTTCGCGCTGCCGGTGTACAATACATTACTGATGTTAAACGTGCTGTACTAGAGCAAAATGGTCAGCTCAATATTGTTCAGTTTGGTGAAGATAATATCCGTTTTGACTTGATTAATGATGGTCAAATCAATCAGTTCACTCTAGATATGATTGAAAAGGATAGGGAGTGGCTCGAAAAAGAGGTAGAGGAACAAGGATATACTGTGAAAGACATTTATATTGCAGAATATAAAGATGGTAAGGTTGCATTATATCCTTATGAGAAAAAACATCGTCCGCAACTTGTGAGTACTCTAAAGACTAAGACTACTCACACTAAAGATAAATTGAAATCTAAAATCTAATATCTGAAATCTAATAACTAAAATTATTTATAGTATGGATAGATTGCTCTATAATTACTTATAGATGATATTATATAGACTCTCATTAAGCCCACTATTCGTAGTGGGCTTATATAGAAAGGAAGCTAGTGAATCGTAAAGACTTAATTGATAGATTACAAGAATTATATAAAGATGAAGATAGTCGGGTAACCGTTAATCCTCATGCAGGACAAAGGGTAGCTATTGTCTACCCCAATACGTATTTTGTGGGTATGAGTAATCTTGGTCTCCACATCATCTATGAGGAAATTAACTTACGCAATGATAGCGTATGTGAACGTATCTTCTTGCCTGAAAAAAAGGAATTGGAAGCGTACGATAAAACTAAGACCCCGCTTATGAGTGTAGAAACACAACGGCCTATGCACCAGTTTGATGTGGTTGCCTTTGACGTCACTTTTGAAATGGACTATTTCCATATTCCACTTATGTTGCGTCATGGTCGTGTACCTATTATGGGAAAAGACCGTACGGAGTTCGATCCTATCGTCATTGCTGGCGGTCCTTGTGCCACCTTTAATCCAGAGCCCTTTGCTGATTTTATTGATGCTTTCATCATCGGTGAAGGGGAAGGCATCGTTAGCCGCGTGTTAGATATCATTCGTGATGGCAAATTGGAAGGTTTAGATCGCCATGCGATTTTGCGCCAACTAGCGAATGAGTCTGGCGTTTACGTGCCATCCTTATATGTGCCAATTTATAGTGAAGAGGGCGAATTTAAAGGCTACCATATCACTGCAGGTGCGCCAACAACGATTAAACGTCATTTTGAAATGCTCACTAGCGGTGGTGAGACCGTAGTAGCTACAAATTATACAGAGTTTGGTGCTATGTACATCATCGAGGTTGCTCGGGGGTGTGGCCGTCACTGCCGATTCTGTATGGCTGGCTATTGCTTCCGCGTACCTCGTGTACGCCCTCTCGATATTTTAAAAGAAGGCGTAGATAGAGCAGAGAAATTAGGCAAAAAGGTAGGCCTCATGGGCGCCGCTATTTCTGATTATCCAGAGGTAGATAAGTTAGTTAATTATATTCGCTCTAAGGATATGCGCTATTCCTGTGCATCCTTGCGGGCGGACTCGTTGACGCAAGCCGTTGTGGATGGCTTGGCTGATAGTGGACAAAAGACGATTACTATTGCCCCAGAAACGGGCAGTGAACGTTTGCGTAGGGTTATCAATAAGGGCATTAGTGAAGAGCATTTGCAAAATGCTGCAACCTTATCTGCCAAGTCTGGCATTCAACATATGCGTCTTTATATTATGATTGGGTTACCAACGGAAACAGATGAGGATATCGAAGCCATCGTAGGCCTTGCAGAACGGACGCAAGCCCATATGGCTGAGGTAGGTTGTAAAGGTCGTTTAACGCTCAGTATCAATCCATTTATTCCTAAGCCTTTTACACCATTCCAATGGATGGCTATGGACAATCAAAAAACGGTAGAGAAAAAACTGCAATATATTAAAAAAGCGCTGCAAAAGAACCGTCGTATTGAGGTGCTCGTAGAGTCTCCTAAAGAGGCGTATATTCAAGGTGTTCTCGCTCGTGGTGACCGCCGTTTAGGGGCAGTTATTGCGGCTTGTGCAGCAGACCGTGGTAGCAAGTCCTTCAAGTCTGAAATGAAGGCGGCAGGCCTTGATATGGACGATATGAACTATCGTGAGCGCAGCTTTGATGAATTCTTGCCATGGAGTCATTTAGATATGGGCATGGACGAAGGTTATCTTGAAATGGAATGGAAACGCTCCGTCGATGAAGCGTATACACCGCCGTGTGTACAAGGCTGTAAACGTTGTGGTGTTTGTAAATAGGAGATACTCATGAATGAATCTGTAAAACGTATAGATGTTAAAGGACCTCATGGTACTTGGTCCTATGAAGCACCGAATTGGGCGGATCAATTTCCTATCGTTATGGGCGACACCTATCGTCATGGTGGTGTATCCCCAGTACCTTATGAATCATTAAACTTAGCCTTTCATGTCGGTGATGAACCTAACAATGTTAGGGTGAATCGAGCTATCATAGCTGAACACTTGGGTGTTGAGCCAGAACGTATTTCTTGTGGTAATCAAGTGCATGGGCTTAAGGCTGTAGAAATTACAGAAGACCTCGTTGGGGCCGGTGCCTTTGGGGAGGATACAGCTATCGCTGATTGTGATGCGGTATTTACAAGATTACCTAATGTACCGCTATTCTTGTTCACCGCTGACTGTGTTGGCGTTGGTATTTATGATGCTAAACATCATGCTATTGCTACAGTACATGCAGGATGGCGCGGAGCAATTGGTCATTTGCCAGTCCTTACTATTGAGGCTATGAAAGAAACGTACGGCACTGACTTTAAAGATTGTTATGCATATCTTGGGCCTAGTATTGGACCAGAATCCTTTGAAGTCGATGTAGAGCTGGGCAAGCGTTTTGAATTGGCTTGGCGCGGTATGACAGATCGAAATACGGCTGATGTGGTCAATTACCCAGGCAATAAATTAGACAAGGCCTATATCAACTTGTGGAATTTTATTGCCGAAGGACTCGTCGTCAATGGTATGCCTAAAGAGAATATTGCTATTGGTGGTACCGATAGTGTAATAGAAGGCGATTGCTATTCCTATCGACGCGAAGCAGGAAAAACAGGTCGTATGGCTTTATTTGGCATGTTACAACAACGATAGTACTTTTTTAAGCATATACATGCATGGATTTATGGTGTTTATAAGCTCTAAATCATGTACATTCAAGGCTAAATACTATATAATAGAATAGTCTATACAAATATATTTAATGATTACTATATATAGATTGAAGGGGGCATTCACGTGATTGAAGAATCCCTACACGCAATACAGCAGCGCATGGTAGATGCTATGGCGCGCGTTGGTCGCGTAGATACAGCATTGTTAGTGGCGGTTACAAAGAACCACCCCGTGTCAGCTGTAGAGGAGGCGGCTAGTCTCGGTGTGACCCATGTAGGGGAAAACCGAGTACAAGAGGCCAAGGAAAAACAGCTCACCTATAAGGGGCCACAATTAACATGGCACTTAATTGGCCATTTACAGGTCAACAAGGTGCGTCAAGCGGTGCCTATGTTTGATTTAATTCATTCTGTAGACAGCCGTAAATTATTAGATGAAATCGAAAAGGTCGCTACAAAGCACAACAAGGTGCAAGATGTGTTGTTGCAAGTCAATGTAGCTCGAGAGGCGTCCAAAACGGGCATGTCCGTAGAGGAGTTTCCAGAAATTCGAGACTATGCAAAGACATTGCCTCATGTACGTGTACGGGGCTTGATGTGTATGGCACCATTTTTCGAGAATCCAGAGGAAGCACGTCCAATCTTCCGCGTAGCCAATGCCTTGTATGAGGATATGAAAGGCTACTTTGAAGAGGGGCAGATTCAATATTTATCTATGGGGATGACTCACGACTTTGAAGTCGCTTTAGAAGAAGGGGCTAACATCGTTCGTGTAGGCACAGCAATTTTTGGGGAACGTGTGTATGATTAAGGCTCGGGTTGCCTAATAATCGATAGCGTTAAGTATTAGGAGGAAATCCAAATGGCATTGGGAGATTATTTAGACAAAGCAAAAAACTTATTCTTAGGCAAAAATGATGATGACTATGAATATGATGATTATGACTATGAAGATGAAGAGGAATACGACGTGGAACCTACTCCAGTAGCTCCTGCGGCTCCAGTATCCGGCGCATCTGAATTTCATCCACGCAAGGTAGGAGGCCAATCTACGATGACACAACGTCCAACAGCTATGAAAGTAGTTGTAATTGAACCAAAAGTATTTGAAGATTCTGAAAATATTACACATCAATTGCGCGACATGCGTCCTGTATTGATCAACTTTGAAAATACAGATCCTCATGAAGCAGCTCGTATTGTGGACTTCGTATCTGGTGCGACTTTTGCATTGGATGGCAAATTGGAAAAAGTAGGTAAAGACATTTTCATGTGTGTACCTGTAAACATTTCCATTGATTATTCTGATAATGAAAGCAACAAAACTGAGCAAAACGAATACGCTTGGGACAATAAATAATTTCTCTATAAATGGTGGTGACAACGATGTTAGGTAAAACCCTATGTATAGGCGTTGGCTCAATGGGTGGCGCTCTATTGCGCGGTGCATTACAGCATGGCGTGTTGAAAGCAAGTGATACACACATTCTAGTGCGTCGCGAAGAACAATGTAAGGCTCTTACAGAGGAGCTCGGTGTAGTAGGTTTTACTACATTGCCTAATGTAAACGAGTACAATACCATTTTGTTGGCCGTAAAACCACAAGTGTTACCATCTGTATTAGAGACGTTAAAAGAAGTACCTTATGGGACTGTTATGATTTCCGTTGCGGCAGGTATCACCTTAGATACTCTTGATGCAGCGATTCCGCAAGCTAACTGGTTTAGAGCTATGCCAAATACACCGGCTTCTATCGGTGCTGGCATGACGGCTCTTGCTGGGGATGATGTAAACACCGACTTAGGTCGTGCTGTACAAGCCTTGTTTGAGGCTGTTGGCGAGGTAGCGGTGGTAAGCGAAGCCGATTTAGATCGCTTAGGTGCACTATCTGGAGCAGGTCCTGGCTATATGTTCGTCATCCTTGATGCCTTAGCTGATGCGGGTGTTCGCATTGGCTTGCCGCGTAACTTGGCAATCAAGGCGGCGGCCCAAACGATGTATGGTGCTGGTAAGATGGCCCTTGAAAGCGGCAAACATCCAGCAGTACTACGAGATCAAGTAACAAGCCCAGGTGGCACGACCATTGCCGGTATTGGTGCCATGGAAAAAGGTGGACTTCGCAGTGCTCTCCAAGATGGCGTAGTAGCATGTCTTGCTCGGTCAAATGAATTGGGGAAATAATTTTGGCAGATACTAGTAAATTAATACGATATTTTGAAGCCAGTGGTAGCGGTGAGGAGGCTCGCCGCATGCTAGACTTGGCTGAGCAGGTTGTAAAAGGTCGCCCGTACCGCGTGGCGGACTTTACGAGCCCTGCAGGTCTTGTTATTGCAGATGCAATCAAGGCCAACTACCCACAACTTCTCGTTAAGACCGACGGTGGCTATGAAGGGGCGGAACGTATCCGCATCGCCTTTGTAGATAGCGACTTCAACGGTACTGTGGACATGGGCATTCGCGCCCTTAAGGTAAATTGGGACCCACGGTTCCGTTTGCTTACCCATCGCGATGTGCTTGGCTCCTTAATGGGCCTTGGCATCGATCGCTCCAAATTTGGTGACGTTATCGTTCAACAAGGGGGCGCTCAAATTATGGTGGATGAAAGCGTAGCAGACTTTGTGATTCAAAACTTCACAAAAATCGCTATGGTTTCCGTATCTGTAGAGGCTATTGAGCTTTCAGATATTGCACAAAAAGAAGAAAAAATTAAAGAAGTCCGCACTACAGTTGCTTCTTTGCGCTTAGATGCGGTGGCAAGTTCTGGTTTTAGCGTGTCTCGTACTAAATTAGTAAGCGCTATTAATGCAGGATTATTGCAAGTAAACTGGCAACCAGCTAAGGGTGCATCCCAAGAGGTTAAAGAAGGGGATGTTATCTCTATGCGTGGTCGTGGCCGAATGAAGGTAGAAGCCATTACAGGTACATCTCGTAAGGGGCGTATCGGCGTATATCTGAAACGATTCATGTAGGCAATTGAAAATCGGCTTGACCATCAAGCCGATTTTTTTATATATAGTAGGACAGCCATGGTATCCATAACATTTCAACCTACAACTGAAGATACAATCCTATTCGTAGGCGGTGGGGAGGTCGCAGAGCGACGAATGCAGCTCTTTATTGATGAGCCTTGTCAGATTGTCGTTATCGCTCCTGCTGTAACGGATACGATTAGTCAATGGGCAAAGGACGATCGCATCACTTGGTACAATCGTGCTTTCACAATGGACGATGAACACCACATTATAACGAGCAGTTTGTTCTTTATCTGTACAGATAATCAGGAATTAAATGATACGTTATATGAGATGGGGAAAAAACACCGCATTTGGACTAATCGCAGTGATGACCCGAGTGCGTGCAGATTTACTGTGCCATCATCCCTTGAACTAGGCGATCTTCATATCGCTATTAGTGCAAATAATGTAGGCCCACGTATCAATCGCCTCGTGCGGCAAGATATAATGAATCGTTATGGGCAGTTGCAAAAGGCTATGCCTAGACTTAAAATATTTAGAGAAGAAGTAAAGTTACTACTTCCTACGCCAGAGGCTCGACAGAAATTTTGGCGAGACCATCTGACAGTAGAAACTTTTGAAGCCATTCTCAAGGGAGAGTGGATGATTATAGAGGAGAAACTAAACCATGCAATTAGTGGTATTAGGTCTAAATCATAGAAGTGCCGCTGTAGAGGTGCGTGAACGTTTCTCGTTTGATAAAGACGAGGTAGTTACCGCACTGAACCGCCTCTATGAATTTGACTGTGTAGCAGAATGCGTTATTTTGTCTACCTGCAATAGAACCGAAATTTATGCAGCCTTAGAAGGTGTAGAGTTCCCTAAAGAATATATGTTGGCTGTGTTAAAGGATTTAAAAGGTGCCGACCACATTGATGAAGATGCATTCTTCTTCTATGAAGAACGAGATTGCATTGAGCATCTATTCCGTGTATCTGCAAGCCTTGATTCCCTAGTGTTGGGGGAAGGTCAAATCTTGAGCCAATTAAAAGGGGCTTATATCCAAGCTTACAGCGCAGGTTGTACGGGCACAATTTTCAATATTTTATTCCAACGCGCCATTGGTGTTGGTAAAAAGGTACGTACCAATACAGGTATTGCTAATACGCCTGTATCCGTTAGCTATACAGCGGTTAACTTGGCCGAGGACAGCTTGGATAAACCTTTATCTGAAGCGACTGTACTCATCTTAGGGGCAGGTACTATGAGTGAGTTGACTGCAACGCACTTACAAGCCAAGGGCGTAAAAACGATTTTCGTATCCAACAGAACTTTTGCTAAGGCCGAAGTATTGGCTGAACGCTTTAACGGTAAGGCCGTTAAGCTCGATAACTTTGTAGACTACGCTAAAGATGCGGACATCCTCATCACGTCTACAGGGGCGCCACACTATATTATTACGGAGCGAGAAGCGAAGAAAATCGCCTCTCTTCGCAAGGGTGAACCAATCGTTATGATTGATATTGCGGTACCTCGCGATATCGATCCTGCCGTAGCAGATATGGATGGTATTTACCTATTTAATATTGATTCTCTTGAAAGCGTAGTAGAAGAAAACAAGGCACAGCGCGAAGAGGAAGCTCATCGTGCAGAGCCTATCATTCATGACGCCATTGAAGAGTTATTAGATAAATTGAGCTATTTAACGGTGCGTCCAATGATGGCGTTACTCACAGAAAAAGCGGAACGCATCCGCCGTCGTGAGTTACACCGCGCCTTGGCTAAATTGCCGGATATCTCCGATAAGGAGCGCCGTATTATGGACTCTATGAGTCGCATGATCATTCGCAAAATGTTGCGTGAACCGATGATTCACTTTAACGAAATCGCTGGTACAGAGGAAGAAGGTTTGTACTGGGATTTATTCAAAGATATGTTTAATCTTGAGAAAGAAGGCTAATGCCATGAGAGACCATATTCGAATCGGCACGCGAAAAAGTGCCCTTGCCCTATGGCAGGCTGAACATATTAGTGCAGAGTTACAACGTCTGTACCCAAACATTACAGTAGAGCTGGTTCACTTTAATACAAAGGGTGACCGTATCTTGGAAAAACCACTGGCTCAAGTTGGTGGTAAAGGTTTATTTACCGCTGAGCTAGAAGAGGCAATGCATAAAGGCGATATCGATATCGCTGTACATAGCTTGAAAGATATGCCTACAGAGTTGCCAGAAGGTCTTACTTTAGGTGCTATTTCAGCCCGTGAAGTTCCTTATGATGCACTCGTAAGTCCTGTGTATAAAACATTAGATAAATTGCCTGAAGGGGCTCGCGTCGGTACAAGTAGCTTGCGCCGTCAAGCCCAATTATTACATGTGCGACCAGACCTTAAGGTGGAGGTTATCCGCGGCAATGTACAAACTCGTTTGAGCAAGATTGAAACAGAGAAGCTAGATGGTGTTATCTTGGCACAAGCCGGCCTTAAACGGTTGGGTTTAGATGATCAAATTACCCAAGTATTTAAAGCGGATGAAATGATTCCTGCCGTTGGTCAAGGGGCACTTGCTATCGAGTGTCGTGCTGACGATACGGAAATGCTTGAAATGCTAGCTCCTATTAACGACGAAGCTACACGCTATGCCGTTGAAGGGGAACGCAGCTTCTTGCGTCAGTTAAATGGTGGTTGCCAAGTGCCTATGGGTGTACATGGCACTATTGATAAAGGTCAATTGACATTAAAGGCTATGATTGCCTCCCTCGACGGTAAAACTGTGTACGAAGGAGAGATTTCTGGCCCAGCAAAAAAAGCTGAAATTCTTGGTAAAAACCTTGCAAAAGCCTTATATGAAGAAGGGGGCAAACATATTGTGGATGCTCTCATAGAGGAAGGAATCATAAAATGACAGGTATGGTATATCTAATCGGTGCAGGCCCTGGCGATGTTAAACTCATTACTGTAAAAGGTCGCGAATGCATTGAAAAAGCAGATGTAATTGTTTATGACTATTTAGCAGATGCTCATTTATTAGAATGGGCACGCCCAGATGCAGAATTGATTTACGCTGGTAAACAATGTAAAGATCACACCATGCATCAATGGGAAATCAATGAGCTTTTAGTTCAAAAAGGTAAAGAAGGCAAAATCGTAGCGCGCTTAAAAGGCGGGGATCCACTCGTATTTGGCCGTGGTGGTGAAGAGGCTATGGCCCTTGGTGAAGCTGGTGTACCATTTGAGTTTGTACCTGGTGTAACATCTCCAATTGCAGCACCTGCTTATGCAGGTATTCCTGTAACACAACGCGCTATGGCTACATCCTTTGCGGTTGTAACAGGCCATGAAGATCCAACTAAAGCCGTATCTGGCATTCACTGGGAAGGCCTTGCTACAGCAGTAGATACACTTTGCTTTGTTATGGGGGTTGGCAATTTGCCTACTATTGCAGAAAAGTTGATGGCTCACGGTCGTCCAGCTAATACACCGGTAGCACTTGTTCGTTGGGGGACAAAAACAGTGCAAGAGGTTCTCGTATCTACCCTTGAACATGTAGTAGAAGACGTAGAAAAGGCACAATTAAAAGCGCCAGCTATTATCGTAGTAGGCGATGTAGTTAACCTTCGTGAAAAATTACAATGGTTCGATAACAAACCGTTATTTGGCAAAACTGTTGTTGTGACACGGGCTCGCTCTCAAGCTAGTGCATTCCGTGAAAAATTAGCAGCCCAAGGTGCTAATGTAGTAGAAGCGGCAGCTATTAAGACATCTCCATTAGAGTTGTTTGATGAAGATCGTCGCATCATTAACAATACAAAACAATATCAATGCATCGTATTCACATCTGGTGAAGGGGTTCGATACTTCTTCGATGCACTTTATAAAGAGGGCAAGGATACACGTGCGTTAGGTAATTCTAAAGTGGCAGCAATTGGCTGTGCTACGGCTCGTGAACTTCAAAAATATGGTATCGTTCCAGATATCATTCCTGTAGACTACAAGGCTGAATCTGCTGTAGAGGCTCTTGAAGAAGAACTCAAAGCAGGCGATTCCGTATTGCTCATCCAACCAAAAGTGGCTCGCGATGTAATTCCGCGCTCTTTACGCCATCACGATATTAATGTAGATGTATTGCGCTTGTACGAAACGACACAAGATACATCGCAACAAGAGGCATTAGTAAATGCCTTAACAG
>NZ_CAKPTN010000045.1 GCF_934190855.1 uncultured Veillonella sp.
CCGTTACAAGCCGATGCAGATGGTCGTTTCCATATCGATGCAAAAACGACCTTGTCTAATTTGATTAAACAAAGCCCAGATATCGTAGATCATTTGATTTCTTTAAATCCTAAATTCGAGAAATTAAAAACACCTATGGTAAAAGTGATGGCTAAGGTGGCTACTATCAAGATGATTGCGGAACGCGGTGATTTTGATGTAGATGATTTAATTGGCAAAATCGACGCGTTCATTAATAAAAATAAGAAATAATTGAACTTTTAAATGTGAAATAGGCGAGGTCTTAGGACCTCGCCTCATTTTATTTTGTTATTAGTGTTGTATGGCGACCATGAACGTTGAATCATAGGTTGTTTGCTTTGATTACAGCATTAAGGAATGAATAGTTATCAATTTTTATTATTAGAGATATGTTGCACTAATTTGAAATAAACATACAATAATTTCCTATATTTCATGTATTTTGTGTATACAAATTCGATTGAAAAGGGTAAAATAGAAAATAATGAAAGTATTTGCAAAAACAGTATTTTCATATACTAAGATACTTTTACAAGAGACATTACTAATATATTTAAAGGTGAGGATCTAGATACTATGTCTACAAGACGCGTTTGGAAGCACAGTGAAATTAAAACAAACCCATTATTTTCTAAGATGCGCAGTACTATTGAAACTGCATTTTATGGAAACAATGTAACGCCTGTAACATCCGTTACACAAGCGTATCAACTTGCTGCTGAAGAGCCAGGTGTTATCGTCCTTGATATGCCTGTATATAAACCATGCGAACAAGGTTTGCCAACTGATGCAAAGGTATTAGTTACGAACGACGGTAAAACTACAGGTCGCTATGCAAAAGCTCGTCGCATTATTGGTGATGAAGGCATCGACGAAGTAGAACTTGCTAATATTGCCCGTGACGCTGTATATGATAGCCGCGATAAAGAGTGGATTTCTGCGGAAGCCATCGTTGGTTTAGATAAAAAATTCACTGCTCGTGCTCATTTGATGATTCCAAAAGATCACGCATCTATTTTGTATTCTTGGATCATGAACTTCAAGTTCTTTGATGCAGCTGTAAAAGAATTCTACAATGATAGCCTAGAAATTCCTGAAGGTGACATCTATATCTATTCTGATCCTGATTATGTTGTACCAGGTCATCCAGGTGGGCTTGCTATCTTTGATCCGGCTCATAACTGTGCTATGATTCTTGGCATGCGCTATTTCGGCGAGCATAAAAAAGGTACCCTTACGCTTGCATGGTCCTTGGCAAATCGCCTCGGCTATGTTGCTTGCCATGGTGGTATGAAACGTTACAATCTTGAAAATGGTAAATCTTATACTATCGGTGTATTCGGCTTGTCCGGTTCCGGTAAATCTACATTGACTCATGAAAAACATGATGGTCGTTATGATATCTCTATCTTGCATGACGATGCGTATATCATCAATACTGAGGATTTGAGCTCTATTGCCCTTGAACCTACGTACTTTGACAAAATGCAAGATTACCCTGTGGAACATCCGGCTAACGAATTCTTGTTAACACTACAAAACGTAGGTGTAACTATGGATGAAGAGGGCCGTAAGGTTGTGTTGGCTGAAGACGTTCGTAATAACAATGGTCGTGCTATCAAATCTCAATTCTGGACAGATAACCGTGTAAACTACGTAGACGAACCAGTAAATGCTATTGTATGGCTTATGAAAGATAAAACATTGCCACCAATCCTCAAGATTAATGATCCTGTTTTGGCGTCTACAATGGGTGCTACACTTGCGACACGTCGTTCTACTGCGGAAAAACTTGATGCTCATGTGGATCCGAATGCACTTGTTATCGAACCATATGCAAATCCATTCCGTACATATCCATTGGTTCGTGACTATGAAAGCTACAAAAAATTGTTCTCTGAATGTGGCGTAGAATGCTACATTATGAATACTGGTTTCTTCTTGGAAAAGAAAGTTCCAAAAGAAGTGACTCTTGATTTGTTAGAACGTTTGGTAGAAGGCACTTTAGAATTCAAACCATTCTATAAATACCCGAACCTAGATTATGTAGAGGTTCCTGGTTTTGAACCACCATTCCAAGTGCGTGAATACCATCACCAACTACACCAAGCTTTCGAGTTCCGTTATGACTATGTAGAAAAACTCATCGGTCATAAAAACGAATTACCTCAAGAAGTATTGGATGTACTTAAAACATTAATGTAATCTCGAAATTTATTAAATCCTCAATATAATATTAAGATTGTCTAACTGCTCAAATAAGAAGGCCCTCCGTATGGAGGGCCTTTTGTGTGCTCTTATTATATGTTCTTATTTAATTACATGTTTTCCTTTACGTAGTCAGCTACATCTTTTGTAAGAATACTTAAAAAATTAATACTATCATTAATTACATATTGATGATAATATTTGTTAATGATAAGGCAATAATGTTTTGTTATAAGGTGTTTTTATGGATATAAAGGATATTAAATATATAAGTACCATTGTTGAGATGGCATCGTTTTCAAAGGCGTCTAAAAAATTATATATTTCTCAGCCTGCATTGAGTCAAAGTATTCGTCGCATCGAAGCTGAGCTAGGGGTTCCTATGTTTGCTCGTGATCGCACGAAGGTAGTACCGACGGCGGCAGCGTTACAAATTGCGAAAGAGGGGATGCCTCTTGTTCAAAAGGTGGAGGCCTTAACGCAGTCTATCATCAATCAAGGCACTGATGTGGCGTATCATGTGCGGATTGGCTTGTCTCAGTTCTATGGTCATCATATGTTGGGTAAAACCTTAAAAAGCTTTCAAGAAATTGAACCTTCTTGGGAATTCCACGTGGTAGAAGGGGAGTCTCATTTCTTAGAGCAACAAATTTGTGATGGTCTAGTGGATGTAGGGCTATTCCCGACACCGATTTATTCGCAGGCTCTTGAAAGTTATCCCGTACTAGATGAGCAAATCTTGTTGGCTATTAGCGTAGAAAATAAAAAAGCTATCGCTATTGCTGATTCTCTCATGACGCCTGATGGTATTCGGGAGATTGCACCGTTCGGACCGTTTCCGTTTATACTTTTGCGAGAGGGGTTAAAGTTACGGTCTTTGGTAAATCGATTATGCCAAGCTGAGTCCTTTGTGCCAAAAGCTGTTATTGGGTCCGAGAATCTTGATACTTGTCGTTCTTTAGTTGAAGATGACTATGGAATTACCTTTTTACCAAGTACGCTAAATAGTAAGAGAGATGAAGATAAGGTCAAATTTTATCCACTTGCATCAAAGCTTTGTTTCCGTCAATTAGTTCTTGTGGCGAGATCGGATAGAGCAAAACGATTCCATTTGCCGGAAGTGGCAAATATTATGCAAAAATTCTTATAAATTATACAGATGGCATGTTGGCGTATTTAGCGCTGCTTACAAATAATAATTCATATAAAATAACATCTAAATATAGTATTCTATAGATAAAAGAGGTTAATTCCTATAATTTACAGGGATTAACCTCTTTGGTTTTATGAAAGGAAACTGAAAATATCGAATTTAATAAATATAGTAATTACAACGTTTTGTAGGCCTAAATGAGTCAAAAAATTCTCAAAAAATAATTGACAAATGTCTTCTTGGAAAATATACTTAAAGTATCTTAAAACATATTTAGGAGATAGGATTTAAAGCCCACAAGTATGGTGGATTTAAAAAATTGAAATACAAGTAGAATATGTTTTCTTGTTATTGACGGTTGGCCTACGTAGGCCTCTAGGAGGATTATTATGAGTAAAGATGCGGAAAACAAAAACACCCATGCCCACAGCCATGGCGAACATCATGATCATGAGCATCATCATGACCATCATTGCCATTGTGGCGGTCATCATCACCACCATGGTCACGACCATGACCATCATCATGACCACGATCATGAACATGGTCACGACCATAGTCATGCAAAGGCTATGCCAACGGATAAATGGGTGCCACATACTCATGAACCAGGGGTACCTCATGAACATGGCGTAAACGACTACATGAAAGCCGTTGCAGAGTACCGTAAAACATGGCCTACAAAACAAGATGTTATCGAACAAACACCAGATCCTGCTGTACGCGAAATGATTCTTCGCATGGAGCAAATTGGTTGCGATACAGTATTTGACCGTTTTGATAAACAACAACCACAATGTACATTCGGTATTGCCGGTGTATGTTGCCGTATTTGTTTCATGGGCCCATGTAAAATTACACCTAAGAGCCCTCGCGGTGTCTGCGGTGCCGATGCTGACCTTATCGTAGCTCGTAATATGACACGTGCTGCAGCAGGTGGTTTGACTCAACATGGTGCGCATGCTCGTGAAATCTTGATTTCTTTGAAAGCCGCTGCTAATGATCAATTGGATATTCCAATTTTAGGCGAAGAAAAAATCCGTACTGTATGTAAAGCTTTCAACATTCCAGAAGAAGGTCGTTCCTTAAAAGAAGTGGCAAACGACTTGGCAGATGTTCTATTAGAGGATTTGAGCCGTGCATTGCCTGGCGAATATAAAACTATTACAGCTTTGGCTCCAGCTGAACGTCGCGAAGTTTGGAAAAACCTAGATATCTTGCCTATTTCTGCGTACAATGAAGCCTTCGATGCATATCATCGTACATGCGTAGGTACTGATGGCGATTGGGAAAGCAACATGAAACAATTCTTGCGCTGTGGCCTTGCTTTCACATTCACTGGCGTAGTAGCAGCAGACATCGCAACAGACGCATTGTTCGGCCTTGGTGGTCGTCGTACTTCCAAAGTTAACATCGGTGCCTTGAAAAAAGGTTATGTTAACATCGCTGTTCATGGTCACTTGCCAACATTAGTATCCCAAATTTGTACAATTGGTGCCTCTGAAGAGTACTTAGAAAAAGCGAAAGCTATCGGTGCTAAAGGTATCCAATTCTACGGTATTTGCTGCTCTGGTTTGTCCAGCATGTACCGTTACGAAAATGTTATTCCATTGTGTAATGCTATCGGTGCTGAGCTTGTACTTGGTACAGGCGCTCTTGACTGCTGGGTAGCTGACGTTCAAGACGTTTACCCTGCTATCATGGACGTAGCACGTTGCTTCAACACAAAAGTTATTACTACATCTGATGCAGCTCGTTTACCAGGTGCTGAACACATTGGTTACGATCATCACCATACTAACTTGTCTGAAACTAAAGAATTGGCTCGCAAAATCTTGGATCGTGCTCTTGAAGCTCATGAATTGCGTAAAGGTATGCCTGTATTCATTCCGCCATACGAAATTACTGCAGAGGTTGGTTTCTCTCCAGAATCTACTGTTAAACATTATGGTTCCTTCAAACCATTAGCAGAGGCTTTAAAATCTGGTAAAATTCGTGGTATCGTTAACGTAGTAGGTTGTTCCAACCCTCGCGTTATCTACGAAAAAGCAACTGTAGATATCGTTGATACACTTATTAAAAATGGCTGTATCATCACAACAAACGGTTGTGCATCCTTCCCATTGATGAAACTTGGCTACTGTAATACAGATGCTATTAAGAAATGTAGCCCTGCATTGCAAGAGTTCTTGGGCGATGACCAACCACCAGTATGGCATGTTGGTGAATGTGTAGATAATGCTCGTTCTTCTGGCATCTTCGCTGGTATTGCTGGTGAATTAGGCCTTAACTTGCCTCAAATGCCATTTGCTATGTCTAGCCCTGAATGGTCCAACGAAAAAGGTATTGATGCATCCCTTGGTTTCCGCTTGATGGGCATCAACTCTTACCACTGCGTTGAGCCACCTACACAAGGCTCTGATGCTGTTACTAAATGGCTTAAAGAAGATACTAAAGATATCTTAGGTTCTGTAATGTATGTAAATACTGATCCTAAGAAAGTAGCTGAAAAAATCTTAGCAGATATCGATGCTAAACGTGCTGCTTTAGGTTGGGCTGAAGTAAAATAGTTAATCCTTTGATGAATTATAACTTGTAGTTAAGTATAAAAACACCCTCTATAGATCTTGCAGTTATTATGACTGTTAGACTTTAGAGGGTGTTTTTTATTGTTTGTGGATAGGTTTTTAGTAGTGTTGTATTAGCTGTAGCCTAGTATGCTAATTATTTTAGGACTATTAAAGTGCGATGGTTTCGCCGTCTTCAGGTACTGCTACATGGCTTTCGATATTAGTGCCTTTGATAAACTTGCGCACATCCTCACGGCTTGTTGCTGTGTGATTACCTGTATCCATGTGAACAGCGATGATTTTAGCCTCTGACTTACGTACCACCATACGGCCAATATCTTTTGTACCCATAATAATACTATCTTCAAAGCCCAAAATTTGAGCATATCCTGTATTCATAACAATAACATTAGGGTCGAAGCGAAGAAGGGCCTTTTCTACATCGCTTGTCCATACTGTATCGCCTACAAGGTAAACAGTTGGCTCGTCCTGTGCTTCAAAAATAACGCCCATCGCATCCCCTGCTAAAGTTGCAAGAACTGGATTGGCATACATTTCTACAGTGCCGTGTGAGCCACCTGTTTTTCTCAATGTAATACCATTAAACTCAAGACTTTCAAAAATGATACGTACATCATTAAAGCCTTGTGATGTAATAAGTTCTTTGTCCGCTGTATTTTGTACAAAAATAGGAAGTGCTTTTGGAATAGAATTGATTGCCGTATCATCCCAATGATCTAGATGTGTATGTGTAACTACTACTGCGGTTACATTGCTTAATAAATCGTCCATTGATACAGGCAAATCAACCATAGGCATTCTTTGTTGATAATTAAATGTTCCTTCAAAGCCCGGATAAGTATCTTTTGGTGCTAAGAATGGATCGATAAGAAAGGTTGTATTTTTTATTGTTAATTTTCCTGTAGCATTTCTAATGTGAGTATATTGTGTCATAGGTATCTCCTTAATTGTATTTTTGAAAATCTAATTAAATAGATTACTGTTTGTAATCCCTAGAGTTAGTGTACCTTGTTTTGTTATACTAGTCTTAACAATAATTGACACTCTGTTTGTTAATAGACACATTGTATAAAAGTGTCTATATTGGAGGTTATATGATAACTCGAAAAGAAATGACACGAATGTTATTAAAAGAAGGGTTGCTTAGTTGTTTAGAAAACCATTCTTTTGAGTCTGTAACAGTAACATTGTTGTGTAAAGCTTCAGGCATAACTCGCTCTACTTTTTATTTACACTACAACAATATCATGGAAATTGTTGATGATTTAGTAGATGATGCAATCGCTTATTCGCGCCCGGGAATGGTAGATAATAATAATTTACAAACCATAGCTAAAACCTTATCAGCTGCTTCTGATTCAGTGTCATTGAGAGAAGCATACGATTCTATTTTTGATAGATTGCCATTATGCCAGCGTATTATACGACATAAAAAGTATTTACCTTTATTTTTAGATGAACAAATTTCAGAATATGTATTACAACGAATTATAGGGAGTGAAAAAGATCGGCAAGGGCTTGTTATGGCAGAAGCACTTGGGACTTCATTTGATGTAGGTGTATCCGTTTTTGTATTTTTAGTGCACGGACTATATGCTGTTAATAAACAATATAAGTGGTCCCAAAGCGATGCGTGGTTAGAAGCTCAGAAAGTTATTTTTGAACTTGTATGTCGTGGTTTACAAAGTAGATAGTATTTATGCTTGCCTATGTTTTAGTATTCTATAAATTTCTTTAGACAACGAAAAAAGGACTCCATAAGGAGTCCTTTTTTCATGTAAGGGGAGTGTTAGTATTAATATCAAATGAACCATGTATTTAAACAAGTAGTAGGTTTGGGGTTAGTATTACTTGTCGGGAGATAAATACACGTATGGTAACCAGGGAATTGTTACCTTTCTTTATCATTTGATGTAGTCATTATAAGAGTGATAAATGAGTTGAAAATGAAGATATTTAATAAATTGCTTTAAATTTCTTATATTTCTAAAAAACTTCGTAATTTAGTTTAATTATTATTGATAAATATGGGGCAATTTTGGTATTATATATAAAGGAGAAGTTGTATATTTTATAAAGGTTTAATGCCATTAAGCTTTTATAAAGTATACAGCTCTATAGCAAGAGAGGAGCAGTCATATGAGTAAAATATTAATCATATTATCGCTTTTGTGGCTACTCAGTATAGGGGGGACTGCTAACGCAACGGACTGGTACTATGTTGGACCAGATGCATCAGGAAACCAATTATTTATTGACAACGACAGTGTACAAAAGAGTGATTATGATGCGCTTTTGTGGCTGCGAGTCAATGAACTGGGTGGCGACGAATTGCGGTACAAAGTTTATATCAGTAGATATAATAGAACCATGGAAACATTGAAAGTTGATGCGTACATGGCAGACGGGACGCCGTATGAAAATGTAGAATTTAATGAAAACCCTGAGCCTATTGCAGGTAATACCAATGGGTATGCCATTTACAATTTGTTATGGAATTAAAAGAACCATCTAGCACAGCAAACTAGATGGTTCTTTTTATGTGTAAAATATTTATAAATCCTTAGGAATATAATTTATATACTACATTCTCAAAACACTGAGAATGGTATATACATGAAGTGATTAAACTTGGGCAGAATTACGACTTAATTCTAAGTCTTGAATCATTTGAAGATCGTCCTTAGGAGAACGGCCGCCCGTTGTTAAGTAGCCACCAACCATGATGCCGTTTAGGCCACCTTTTAAAGCGTAAGCTTGTAAGTCTCGTAGATTTACTTCGCGACCGCCAGCAGTACGAATCAATGCGTTTGGCAAGATGAAACGGAATACGGCGAAGGTACGTAAGATATCTAATGGACGTAAAGCTTTGTTGCTTTCAAACGGAGTACCTTTAACAGGATTTAGAATGTTTAATGGCACGGAGTCAATATGTAAACGTTTTAGTTCAAACGCCATTTCCACACGTTGCTCTAATGTTTCGTTGAGACCAAGGATGCCGCCAGAGCAAACGCGAATGCCTGCTTTTTGAGCATTATCGATGGTAGACATTTTGTCTTCGTAGGAATGGGTTGTACAAATATCTGGGAAGTGACTAGGTGCTGTTTCGATATTGGAGTGGTATCGAGTTACACCTACTTCTTTCAATTTGAGAGCTTGTTCATAAGTTAACAAACCAAGAGAACAGCAGATTTCGAGGCCCACTTCATCTTTAATGCGGCCTAATACACGAATGATTTGATCGAATTCGTTTGGGTTATTAGTATTACGACCACTCGTTACGATGGAGAAGCGAATAGCACCTGCCTCTTTAGCTTTGCGAGCCGCATCAAGGATGCTTTCGTCATCCATGAACGGATATACTTGAACGCCTGTTTCATGATGTGCAGATTGAGCACAGAATTTACAGTTTTCAGGGCATTTACCAGATCGTGCATTTACAATGGCGCATACATCCACGGAGTTATCATTGAAATGCTGGCGAATTTTATCAGCCATAGCAAGTAAAATCATAGTGTCATCGTCTGAAGTATGAATCAGCTCGATTGCTTCTTCCTTAGTGATTTCGCCGCCGTTCATAATGCGGTTTGCAATAGTAAGGATTTTTTCGTATGTACCCACTTGGGATGGTTGTTGATCTGTAGGCAAAGCCATAATAGCCTCCAAGAATTGTTAACTTAATAAAAACAAAATATATTGACAATCTGATTGTAAACCCTCGTGTATAAATTGTCAACTTAATGTATTTATTGGTTAACATAAATTAATCAAAGTTGCTATAAATTTGGTTTGAATCTCGTTTTATGAGAAAAAAATGTGATTCTTTTATAATTTATATTTATTAATAATTAAGAGAAGTTTAGTTTAACTATATCTTTTTAATGCTAATTGATAGCTATTTTTAACTTATCTTTAACGTTTTGTAGTATAATAGACTATTGTAATTACTATATATAACTATAATAAAAAGTACTAATACAAGGAGTGGATATAGATGCAGCCGTTTCGATTTATACACTGTGGTGATCTGCATTTAGGGGCACCCTTTCAATATGCTACAGGTATTAGCCGCGCCGTCGATCGCGCCGTGAGCGAAGCTACCTATGTAGCCTTTGATACAATCATTGACACTGCTATTGACGAGCATGTTCATGCTGTTGTCATAGCTGGTGATATTTATAATAGCGAAGACCATAATTTAGAGGCTCAAGTGCGTTTTGTGCGCGCCATGTATCGTTTGGCGGAACATCGCATTCCAGTTTATATGGTGCAAGGTAATCATGATCCTGCTGAAAGTTGGAAGGCGCAACTGCAGATGCCAGATAATGTACATGTATTTTCTAGTGAACAAGTACAACGTTTCCCGCTCATCGTTAACAATATTGAAATTGGTGGCGTATATGGTATCAGTTGTGGTCATGGTAATGAAAGCGACAATTATGCGCGTCAATACCGTGCGTTTGAACGAGATGAGTTTTCTCTTGCCGTTATGCATGGTACTGTTGGTTCTAGTGTAGGTGCTGAGAATCATAATGTGACTGGCCCGTGTAATTTGACGGATTTAGCTGAGGCCGCTATGGATTATTGGGCCTTGGGACATATTCATAAATCCCAAATTCTCAGCGAGGAACCTCTCGTTGTATATGCGGGGAATCCGCAAGGCTTACATCGTAAAGAAATAGGTCCTAAGGGATGTTATTTAGTTTCTGTATCTCATAATGGTCATTGTGAACCGAGATTTATTGAAACTAGTGCCATTCGCTTTGAGGAAATTAAAATCGATATTGCGGGTATGCAAAATGAATCTGATTTCTTAGAGATTTTGCGCCATAAAAAAGAGAATTTACGTAAGCAACACAAGAAAAATATTTTGCTATCCATAGTTCTCAGTGGTACTGGTCCGTTACATCGCCTATGTACGCAAGAGGGCGTGCGCAATTTGTGGCTTCAAGAGTCTCAAAGTGAAGAGAAGAGTAAATCTGTATTTGTAATGCCTTATCGGATTATCTCCAATACTCGGCCTAGCATTAATTTAGCAGAACGCCGCTTGCTATCTGATGTAGTCGGCGACTATTTGCGCGCTTATGACGATATGGTGGAGGGCAATGCTGTACAGACGGCACGTCAAATCTTGGCGGATCGCCCTGAATTCAAACGGTTAGGCGTATATGCAGATTTGTTGAGTGATGAATTATTAATGCGCGCTTTGAAACGATGTGAATTAGAAGGTGTTACGGTATTGATGGGGGCAAATGATGAACATTAAACGCATACGATTTGATGAATTTGGCCCGTATCGTGATTGGTCTTTCACAACGGGTAATAATGGGGTTCAGCTCATGTATGGCCCTAATGAAAGCGGCAAAACATCGCTGCTCGAAGGGATGCGCACCTTATTATTTGGTGGCACTCATAAGGCCTATGGTCCGATGACTGGCGCTCTCGATGTGGAACGCAATGGTGAAAGCTACTATATTGGTCGTAAAGGCAAACAGCTAGACTTTTACAGTCCTGGAAATCCTGCCATTCATGAAGAGCCTGCTCAATATTGGTGGCATGGTATCGATAAAAAGACATATAATCGCATTTTTGCATTGACCTTAGAAGAATTGCAAGGCCTTGATGTATTGCAAGAGGTAGAGGTTCGATCTCGTTTCTTTGGCGCCGAAGGGGGCGAGCA
>NZ_CAKPTN010000046.1 GCF_934190855.1 uncultured Veillonella sp.
ATAGGAGGCATCTTCTAAGCCCTCTACAGTACCATCTTTAGCACGAGCAACAACTTGTAAGCCCTTACCAACTGCTTTTACACTTTGATGGTGGTGGGAGTTTGTCACCCATGTGGATCGACCGATAGCTCTAGCAAGATTTGTTTCGAACTCGATATCAACTGTGTGCGTACCTAACTCAGGCGTTTGGTTCTGTGCATGTTTTAATGTACAGTTTTCGTCGTAGCTTAAATCTTGGTATAAAGAGCCACCGCGGTATACGTTTAAGACTTGCATGCCGCGACAAATACCAAAGATTGGAATTTGTCTTTCTTCAGCTGCTTTCAACAAAGCAAAATCAAAATGATCACGTTCAGGCCATACTTCGCCTAGTTTTTGTAATGGTTCCTCACCATAGTGGAGTGGGTATACATCATGACCACCAGATAATAGTAGGCCATCGAGATGAGCCACTGTATCTTGAATGATTTCAAGATTTGTTGTGAAAGGAATAATAATAGGAATGCCACCAGCTTCTTCAATAGAGCGAGTGTAATCAAGGTTTACATAGGAGCGTGGAAGATCTACATCAGAACCAGCGCGGCCAAGCAAGATACTACCAGAGATACCGATATATGGTTTTTTCATACTATCACCTCATGTGCAGAATAGACTGTATATTTACTCCTTTAGTATAGATGATTTTTTCAATAATTCATACTACTAATTTATATAATTATAAAAATTCTATATATATTAATACACTGTAACTATATCATTTTATTTATTCGTGTATCTGTTTACTGAAAAACGTGATATGATAGACTACGAATCAACTGTTCGGGAGGTTTATTATGGTTTTTCTTACATCCTTACAGAGTATCATCCCTATAGTGTTACTCATTTCGTTAGGATATTTCTTAAAAGGGCGGGGCATGTTTAACCCTACCTTTAGCGGCAACTTATCGCGCTTTATCATGTCCGTCATTTTGCCGGCCGGCGTCTTTATATCTGTATTACATCACTTACATATGTCCGATTTATGGAATTTACGGTATGGTATGTTAGTAGTTATGCTAACCTATGTAATTGCTTATATCGTGGCTTTCATCATGATGAAACTGTTGAAAGTACCTAAAGGGCGACGTGGTATTTTTATTAATATGGTGGTTAATGATAATTGCTTGTTTATAGGTTTACCTGTTCAAATTGCACTCTTTGGACCTGAAGCATTACCATATTTTTTACTCTATTATATTGGTAACACTATATCGGTTTGGCTCGTAGGGGTATTTTTAATCGAATTAGATCCGCTGCCAAATCTAGATAATGGAATATCCACTAACAATCAAAAGCCTAAGTTTGATTGGAAGAAGCTATTGCCGCCGCCATTATTAGGTTTCTTCGGCGCCTTAATATTCTTGTTCTTTGAAATTCCGTTGGCCCCAATTTTACATAATACACTTAATTATTTAGGAGATATGGTAACTCCATTATCCTTGATTTATATTGGTATAGTCCTTCATGATACGGGCTTAAAAAGTATGAGCCTCAATAAAGACTCTATGGGTGGTATCGTAGGCCGCTTTGTGATTTCACCTATCATTATGTTCTGCGTCATCATGGGGTTACAATATGGTGCAGGTATCGTACTAGAACCAATTGCAATCATTACCTTTGTTGTACAATCGGCAGGACCAGTTATTGCGGTACTGCCAATCGTGGCAAACGAAGCAAAATCTGATTTACCTTTTGCTACAGGCCTTGTAATGATTAGTACCATATTATTTGTCGTTGTCATTCCGATTATTATGGAAATCCTTACTATGATAGGCATAACAGCATAAACAATAAAAAGGTCTGACTATAATGTCGGACCTTTCTTATTTACCTAAATATGTAAAAATGATAAAATATAAAATAAGTGTTAAAAATTTAAAATATTCTATTGCGTTTGAGGAGAGAACTATGAAGTTAAGGCGTTTACTAATATTAAGTTGTATTGGTGTTATAGGTGCAATGGGTATTTCCCAAGCTATTGATGTTAATATTCCAGGGGCTCGTCCTGAGATTCCTAAGGAAGCCTATCAAGAATATCGAATTCAAGGAGACGTTGCTAAAATAATTGATGACTTTCAAGAGCAGGATGTAAAAAAATGGGCGCAAAATCAACCAAATTATAATAATGAAAAGTTAGCAGATGATATTTATATAGCACAAGAATTAACTAGAGCAATCCATCATTCTAAGACTGTATATATTATTAAAGATAATGGGGCAGACATTAAATTTACAGGTTCAAATGAAAGTATAGTAGGTTGGTCGGTTGATCCTAAACATATGTTAAAGTCTATTATTAAGAATGTGGGAGGCACTATTAACGCAGTATCTGACTTTAGATATGAAACGAGACAACAGCCTAAAGGCTCTAAATGGGAAGATACTGATATAGAGTATACGGATTTAAATAAGTCTCTTCTACGGGATACGTTGAATAATAGATTTGAAAAGAGCAAAGATATGGTTCGATTTGTAGATGGTGATGTGTTTACATATCCTGGCCTTGAAAAAGCAACGTGGGATGTAATAGGTTTTGATAATCATCATGTAGTGGGTACAGTTAATTTTACATTACCGAAAACCCCTACTATTTCTTATCATATTGGTCAATCTCTTGATAAATATATTATAAAAAATATTATTAAAGATGATAGGCAACAATCTATCTCAGATACAATGGGGCCATTGGCTAATTTTGTTTTGCCTTCGATTAAGACTGCAAGTGATGTGCTGGACTATACTGATCCAGTACGTCTTGGACCTTATACATTTAGGGTATTAAAAAATAGTAAATTCAAGGAGCATGAGGTTATAGGAGCGGCAGAATATGATGTGTATCTTTCAGGCCGTATTAAAGCTGTCCTTGGTAAGCAGCCATTTATAGAAGGTGCTAGTGTTGAAAAACAAAATATTTTGCATAGTTACTTAAGGACTGTTGTAAAAAAACATGGGTTAAAAGGTCATAAGCGATTACAATATGCCACAGTTTGGAATGATGGTGTTCCAGCTTTATACTTTGAAGCTAACAAAGAAAATTTAACACTATTTGGTATGGTTTTGTATGATAATCAGTATGTTTATACGTATTATTTATATAAGCCTCATGATGTTCATGTAAGTAACTATAAATTGCGAGATGTGATTCAATATGTAGATTCCAAGCATAATAAAGCTTGGCATGATAAGGCCTTTATGGGGCTAGGCGCTTCACCTACAATGTTGGAATTGATACAAACAAATCCGACTATTAGGGATTTTATGAAAGAAAAAAATAAGTAATAGTAATAACTAATGTGATAGTTAATATAAACGAAAAGAGGTTTAACACCTAAGTGTTAAACCTCTTTTGTTATGATTATCTAAAGAATCTACCAATGAGTGGCATGCTAGCCCCGTCGTTTTTATCAAGGCCTTTTAGAAGAACCATGATAATAACGTAGAGTAATAAGCCTTCGATACCAGTGAGTATAAAGTTAGCCCACATAGGTAAGATATCTGTTAAATAGTGGTAACTCATAAAGATGAGTATACCCATAACACCGGCGCTAACCACGTTTTTCCAAAGTAGGGAAATATTGAGGAAGTAGCCTGTGTATTTTTTGATGTAAATCAAGTTGAGTAACGCTGCAAAGCCAATATCAGCAACGGTTGCCCACGCAGCACCACCGATACCAAGCCATGGGATAGCCGTTAATGTCCAGTTAAGGATGACCTTGATAACTAGAGCAATACCCATATTAATTACAGGAATACGCGGCTTGTTGAGACCTTGTAAGATACCTGTTGTTACTTGGTGTACCCCGAGGAAGAAGATAGAGAACGCAGTGATTTGCGTAGCTAATTCTGCCTTAGGTGCATTATAAATCAAGGTAACTGTTGGAGCAGCAAGTACATACAATAGCACTGTAAATGGTACAGTTGCCATGAATGTTAGTCGCATAGAGCCTGCAGTGCGGTCATAAATGCCTTCATGATCGCGTTTTGCATAGGCATGAGAAATAGCTGGTACAATGCTTGTTGCAAGGGCTGCTGTAATGATGGTAGCCAAGTTGATGAGCGGTACCGCCATACCTGTAAGATAACCGAACAGTTCTGTTACCTCGTTCATCGGGAAACCAGCATCTAAGAGACGACGTGGTACGATGAGCAAATCGAGATTGGCTGTTAACGGCAACATGATACTTGCTAAAGAAATTGGAATGGACAATGTTAAGAGTCGTGACAAAATTTCTTTAGCTGATTCACGAGGACCATCATAGCTTTCACCAGTACTACTTGCCTTAGGCAATTTGTAGTAGTAGTACAAGAGCACTAGGAAGGCACCAAAGGCACCTACGCCAGCACCTAAGCTAGCACCACCAGCAGCAGCTGGTAAACCGTATGGCAATAAGATTGCCGCAGCACCGAGCATGATGATAACACGTAACAGTTGCTCTACGATTTGGCTGACTGCCGTTGGCGTCATCATTTCATAGCCTTGGATATACCCGCGGAAGCAGGAAATCCACGTTACAAAGAATACTGCCGGAGCGAGCGCGATGATAGAGTAGTAGGCACGGCTTTCAGCAATGAGACCACTAGAGATCAACCAATCTGCACCAAAGTACATGGCGAGGCTGGCGATAAAGCCTGTAATGGTTAACATTGTAAAAGATATATTGAATACTCTCTTAGCACCACCAAAGTCGTGTAAGGCTAATCGTTCTGCCGTCAAAATAGAGATGGCAATCGGCACACCTGCGCTCGAAATTTGTAATAGTAACAAATAGATAGGAAAGGCCATCTGGTAGATACCGATGCCTTCACCACCCAAGATGCGGGATAGTAGAATCCAGTTAATGCTACCGATTGCTTTCACAACGAAGCCGGCTATGGTGAGGATTAATGTTCCTTTTAAAAATCCGCTAGCCATAGATTATAGAGTGTTGGAAGAACCTAACACGTTTTTAATTTTGTGAGCTACCATGCCTTTAATAGCATCACGAGCAGGTCCTAAGTATTTACGAGGGTCAAATTCAGATGGGTTTTGAGCCAAGTATTCACGTACAGATGCAGTCATAGCAAGACGAAGGTCTGTATCGATGTTGATTTTACATACGGCCATTTGAGCTGCTTGACGAAGCATTGCTTCAGGCACACCTTGTGCACCAGGAATGTTGCCACCGAATTCGTTACATTTAGCTACGAACTCAGGCAATACGGAGGAAGCACCGTGTAATACAATTGGGAAGTTAGGCAATAATTCGCCAACTTTTTTCAAACGATCAAAGTCGAGGTAAGGGTCGCCTTTGAATTTGTAAGCGCCGTGGCTAGTACCAATGGCGATTGCTAGGGAGTCTACGCCTGTAAGGTGTACGAATTCAGCAGCTTGTTCTGGATCAGTGAAACGTGCATCCGCATCAGATACGTTTACATCATCTTCAACGCCAGCCAAACGGCCCAACTCTGCTTCTACTACTACGCCGTGAGCGTGTGCATATTCTACAACTTGTTTAGTAATGCGTACGTTTTCGTCAAAGTCATGGTGAGAAGCGTCAATCATTACGGAAGTGAAACCACCGTCTACGCAGTCTTTACAAATTTCGAAGGAATCGCCGTGGTCAAGGTGAAGAGCGATTGGCAAATTGCTGTCTTCAAGAGCTGCTTCCACAAGTTTAACAAGGTAAATATGTTTCGCATATTTACGAGCGCCTGCAGATACTTGCAAGATAAGAGGGGATTGTTCCTCTTTGGCAGCGTCTACGATACCTTGTACGATTTCCATGTTGTTTACGTTGAAAGCGCCGATAGCGTAGCCACCTTCGTAGGCTTTTTTAAACATTTCTGTAGTAGTAACTAATGGCATGTTGTCCTCCTTGGCCCTAGGGCCTGTCATATCTGTTATGAATACTGTGACTGCAGTATTTTGAGCAACTAAAAACTAGATGAAATACTAGTGTTATTGCAATCATATATCAATCAAATTAAGTATATCAAGAAACACTATAAAGGGCCAATATTTTTTGTATAACTTATGCATAAAATTAGCCTCTATTTTGTGACCCACGTGGGTAGATTTTGAGGGGCTTGTGGATTTTTTATGTAGTGCTTTATAAATTACTGTATCAGATCTTTCATATCCTTTGGCATGTCCGCACTTAGCTCAAGCCATTCATTTGTTATTGGATGGTGAAAGCTGACGCGCGCAGCATGTAGTGCTTGGCGCTGAATGAAATCTAAATGGCCTCCATATAAGTCATCGCCTGCAAGGGGATAGCCTAATTGAGAGAGATGAACTCGAATCTGATGGGTGCGCCCTGTGTGTAATAAGCACTGCACGTGCGTGAAGTGCTGTTCAAAATTCTTATCAACCATAGCCTCAATACCCATAGTAGGGTTACTGCTACTATGGGGGGAACTATCAATAATAGTATTGTCACCATTGTTTGTAGTATGGCTAATAACTCTTATATCGGTGCGAGCTGGCTTTCCTTCATTAGTACAGTAGCGTTCAATGATGCTGCCTGGTTTACGACCTATAGGCCAATTAATGGTTAAAAGTACAGAGGGGAGATTGCCCTCGACGATGGCATCGTAACTTTTATAGAAGTGTGTATGCTTTTTATCAAAAGCATGTTGCACTACCGAAGTCTTAGCAATGATGGCAATACCAGAGGTATCCTTATCTAATCGATGCACCGGATGGAAATCATAATGCTGATGAGTTTCTTGGTAGTAATATAGCACTCCGTTAGCTAGTGTATGATCGCGCACAGTTGAGGTGGGATGCATAAGAACACCCGCTGCTTTGTTAATAACCAAGATATGCTCGTCTTCATAGACGATATCTAAATCCATAGGGTTGAGGCTAAACTCTTGTTCAGGAGTTAGTTTCATGACGAGGTGATCGCCGCCGTGAATTAGAGTATTCCAGGTGGCAGGTTCATCATTAACCGTTATGATGCCCTCGTTTCGTAGACGCCGCCTCATGCGCTGTGAAATATGTTGTTGTTTTATAATATGATTCATAGACTGTGTGTGTACATCAGAATCTACAATCAAGTCGATTATTGTTGCTGTTTTCATAGCTTTTATTATATCAAATAAATAGTAAATGAAGAATTTCTCAGTCTTTGTTGTTTTTCTGAAGGTCTATATAGTATAATTTGTGTTAATAAAATTTATATATTTTTAATATATAGATAGGGTATAGATATTATTGTTTTGTACCTGAGTTCAATTTGTAAAAGGAGAGGTTTATGAATCTTAACAAGAAATCCTTATTAGTCGCTTGTGTCTTGGCGGCTATGTCTACAACAGCTTTCGCAGCAACAACATCTACTAGCAGTACTACGGTAACAAACCAAGATACGCCAACATCTACTAGTACTCGAGTTACACGTGAACAACATTCTACATCTACGTCTTCTGCAACGGTTTCTAGTACGGAAAAAACTTCTACTAAATCTAGCGGTGCAGCTGTATCTGTAGGTATTGGTCGACTAGGGGATTATGTGGCAGCACCAATAATTAGTCCTCAACAACAAGCTCCGGAAGCCATTAAAGCACTACAAAATGTAGTAGCAAACGATGGTTATATTAAACTTGGTCAATTGGCTATGGTTAAACAAAGCGGCAAATGGGGCTTAGTTGGTACTGATGGTAAAGTATTACTGGAGCCACAATTTAAAGAAATGGAATCTAGTATTTCTGCAGATGGTACGTTCTTTGTTAGAAGAAAAAAAGAATTAGAACATATTAAAGGCGATGGTACGGCGGTAGCAGCGAATAGTGAAGAAGCGTATCAACACTATAAAACTGATAAATATACCCGTAAAGCTATAGCTGATGCTGCTCTTGATGGGAACGTCCAAAAAGATAATACTGAGTATGCAAGTAATTCTTATACATCTTTCTCTGTAAAGAGCAAATGGGGCTTTAATGATGCTTCTGGGAAAACTGTAATCGAACCTCAATTTAAAGAGGTTTATACTGGCTTTAGTGAAGACCGTGCATTTGTTAAAAATGCAAAAGGTAAAACAGTAGCTATTGATGGTAGCGGAAATACAGTTTTCGAAGCACCTACAAATGATATCGATCCATATAAGAATGGTTTAGCAGAATACAGACGTCATATTAGTAAGTTCAACTTCGGCGGTTTACTTGGCTTGGCAGTAGGTATTGGTTTAAGTAATCACGGTGGTTTCTATTATGGTGATGCATGGAATCCAGTTTATGATGGTGTAAAACGTGGTTACCTTGACCGTAATGGCAATATTGTAATTGATAGTAAAAATGATGCGGTATGGCCAATGACTGAGCATGGTACTTTAGTTAAAAATGAAGGCAAACTTGGCTTCATGAATCGTCAAGGTCAATACGTGATTCAGCCTGGTAACTATGATGCTGGTGTAATGGATTCTTCCAGCAACTTAATCGTGTTAAAAAATAAAGATAATGAAAAGTCTGGTGTCTTTAATGTGGTAACAGGAAAACAAGTCGTTCCATTTGTATTCGATTCTATTGAATTTATTAGCCCTACACGTATGTCTGTTGTGAAAGGTGAGAATAGACAATTAATTGATATGAATAGTGGACAAGTTGTATTTACTACATTAAAAGATATGTCTATTGATGTCTTTGGTGGTCAATATGCATGGGTACATAAAGGCTCTGCTGACTATCAATTGATCGATGAAAACGGTAAGGTTCTATTCCGTGATAAAGACAAAGCTATTAGTCAGGCATCTATGTTTAGACATGGTTATGCACCAGTAAAATCTAAAGGTAAATGGGGCGTCATGAATACAAATGGGGAATGGATTGTTCAACCAATGTATGATGAAGTTAATGTGCTATAAATATTATTTATCTAATATTTTTTTATAAAATATAGCATTAATCTCTATAATCTTAAGACTTGTATTTTGCCACAACAAGAAGTTCATTAAACATTCATAATGTGCTATACTAAACACATAATGTATAGTTATATGTTTTTATTTGTTTTGGGGGTACATATGAAATCTTCTAAAGCTCTTTTGAAACTTCTTGTTGTAGGTTGTATTGGTTTAGGTTGCTTAATGCCGGCTGTTGCTCATGGAGAAAGCGCTGTAGAACAACCTAAAACTGATAGTGCTCTTGTAAAAACAGAAATGCCATCTGGTGTTAATCGAATTCAACTTTTAAAAAGTGATGAAGTGTCTACAAGTGTACGTACAAGTTCTATTATTAATGGTCATGCTTATATTCCTAAGGATACAAAGATTGAATTAGAATTAATTACTCCAATTAGTTCTAAAAGAAGTAAAGAAGGAAATACATTTAGATTAAAAACATTAGAAAATCTTCTTATAAATGATGTTGTAGTAATTCCAGCAAACCAAGAAGTACTGGGAACGATTACAAAATCTAGAAAAAACGGTATGCTTGGCCGCAAAGGTAGATTAGAATTTAGCATAAATGAAATTAAAACTGTTAATGGAGTTACAGTTCCTCTCGATGCTCAAGTCAAAGGTAAAGGTCATTCTGATAATGGGGCAGTTGCAGTTGCTGCAGCTGTTAGCTTAGTTGGTGGTCTCTTCATGAAGGGGACTAATATTTACTATGAACCAGGTCAAAAGTTTGTTGCTGTTGTAGCGGCTGATACAGATCTAAATACAACTGTTGAAGATTTGCCAAATGCAATGAATCCAAGTAAACCATCTGGTCAAAATATTGTGTTGCCAACAAGATAGATTAAGATTCATATGAAAATATTATAGTGATTAAATATCCGGTATCGATAGATTGTATCTGTTGGGTACCGGATATTTTGCTTTTTAAAATAGCTAATACTTACTTTTGTTTATAGTCTGAATAATTCTTCTATGATTAATAATAGTTATAATTAAAAAAATCGATTTACCTAGAAAATAAGCCTATTATAAGGTATAATTATAGAGATATATTCCGATTTGGTGTACTTTTACACTTTCACTTGGAATATGAGGATGATGAAAGTAATGCTATGAACCCCATGCCCAACGGGTTCAGGTGTAGGAGGTATAAAATGGCTAAAGATTGTTCCTTTGACGTTGTGTCCGAAGTGGATATGCAGGAAGTAGATAATGCGGTAAACCAAGCGAAAAAAGAGATTGGTACGCGCTATGATTTCCGTGGTTCTAAAGCGGAAATTAGTCTTGAAGGTGACACTATCAAAATCATCGGTGATGATGAATATAAATTGAATGCCATTATCGATGTATTAAAAGGCAAAATGGTTAAACGTAACGTAGCGATTAAAAATCTTGACTACGGCAAAATTGAACCAGCTGCAGGCGCTACAGTTCGCCAAATCATTAATATTAAAAAAGGCATTACAAAAGAAAATGCTAAAGAAGTAGTAAAAGCAATTAAAAACATGAAAATTAAGGTACAAGCATCTATCCAAGAGGATCAAGTGCGCGTATCTGGTAAGGATAAAGATGATTTGCAAGCAGTAATCCAAATGTTAAAACAATTGGATATCCCTGTAGAATTGCAATTCGTTAACTTCCGTTCCTAATAACATATGTCCATAAAGATAGGGTTAGTTTGATTCCATAGGGTCGCTAACCCTATCGGTGTAGGAGGCCTTATGAGAGTAGAGGACATGAAGGGTGGCTATACCACAGGTTCATGTGCTACGGCAGGTATGAAAGCTGGTTTATTGGCCCTCTTAGATAAGAACATCGTGGACCAAGTGGTCATTGAAAATCCTCAAGGTCAGTACATTGAGGTGCCCATTAAAGCCGTAGAGGTACTATCTGATACAGAGGCTAAGGTAACCGTTATGAAAGACGGTGGCGATGATCCTGATGTAACCCATGGCAATGATGTGGAAACAACGGTAACACTCGATGATACTGGTGAACTACGATTCCGAGCGGGTTTTGGCGTAGGGACGGTAACAAAACCGGGCCTTGCTATGCCGCCAGGAGAACCAGCCATCAATCCAGGGCCTCGTACGATGATGAACATCGTTTTTGAAGAGCTTTGCGTTCGCGGTCAAGGCGTAACGGTAACGGTGAGTGTGCCAAATGGTATGGTTTTAGCTAAGAAAACGTTAAACCATACCCTAGGTATCGAAGGTGGTATTTCTATTATTGGTACTACTGGTATCGTTAAACCTATGAGTGAAGAAGGGTTCAAAAACTCTTTAGTGCCTCAGTTAAAAGTTATGAAAGCCAATGGTTGTGAAACGGCTGTTCTTGTGCCGGGCCGTATTGGTCAGGATCTTGCGGAGCAAGTTCTGGGTATTCATAAGAACCAAATGGCAGAAACGAGTAACTTTATTGGCTTTATGCTCGAAAAGGCCGCTGAAATTGGCTTCAAGCGTATCTTGATTATCGGTCATATTGGTAAGCTAATAAAACTAGCCAGTGGTAGTTTCCATACCCACAATCGCATGAGTGA
>NZ_CAKPTN010000047.1 GCF_934190855.1 uncultured Veillonella sp.
TTAGCTTCATTAATACGTTGCTCGATGCGCGGAATACTTCGAACATTACCAGTTAAACCGACCTCTCCTAAGATGACCATATCTGTAGGAACGATACGATTTTTTAAATTAGATACTATCGCTACTGCCATAGACAAGTCACAAGCTGGCTCGTTCACTTTAAGTCCACCAATAACGTTAACATACACGTCCTTATTCCCCAATGTAAAGCCACAACGTTTTTCTAAAACAGCCAAGAGTACAATCAAACGGTTAAGATCATAACCTATTGCTGTTCTTCTAGGCATACCAAAGGCCGTAGTAACAACAAGACTTTGCACCTCTACTAAGATAGGGCGAACTCCTTCAAGGTAAATCATGACAGCGCTACCACTTTCCTCATCAGACCGTTCTGCCAATAATGAAGCCGAAGGATTGGATAATTCTTGTAAACCTTCTTCAACCATGGCGAAAATACCTGTTTCAGATGTGGAGCCGAAACGATTTTTAATAGATCGCAATATGCGGAACTGATAGGATCGTTCCCCTTCAAAATAAAGCACTACGTCTACCATATGCTCTAACATACGTGGACCAGCGATATTGCCTTCTTTTGTGACATGACCAATGATAACTGTAGGAATATTGCGTTCTTTACAGAAGCGAAGGAGTCGAGATGTACATTCTCGAACTTGGCTAACACTGCCTGGAGCAGCATCGATATCGCCAGTATACATAGTTTGAATGGAATCAATGACAAGTAAGGATGGTGTCATTGCATCAGCCTGCTCAAGTATATGATCTAAATCTGTATCTGCAATAACTTGTAAACGCTCACTATTGATATGTAGTCGTTCTGCACGAAGCTTAAGTTGTAACTGAGACTCTTCACCAGACGCATAGAGAACTGTACCTACAGTATCTGCTACCTTTTGAGAGACTTGCAATAACAGCGTAGATTTACCAATACCTGGATCGCCACCTAAAAGCATTAATGCACCAGGTACTATGCCTCCACCTAATACGCGATCAATTTCACCAAAGGTTGTAGATACCCGTGCAATAGAGGAAATTTCAATATCTGGTAAAGCTGTAGGCTTAGTCGTTTGATTCCCGACACCACGGGAAGGTGTACGACTATGTTTAGTTTCTTTAATAATTTCTTCAACTAATGTATTCCATTCGCCACATTGTGGACAACGGCCCATCCACTTAGAGGATTCAGCCCCACAATTTTGACAGAAGAATACCGATTTTGCTTTTGCCATAATGCCTCAAAATGTTTTAATAAGAAAAGAAAGGTCATGAATGATAACCATTCATGACCTTTTATGCATAATTTTACTACATGGTTAACTATCATCATTCTATAGTATACCATTTAACTTATATTTTTTATATGAAAGGTAGTCATTAACTGTATATTTTGTATTTTTTCTATACGCTGACAACGATCTCGTTATCCTTCACATCTGCTTTTATAGTTTTTCCTTCTGTAGCATCTCCTTTCAAAATAAGATCTGATAGAGGATTCTCAACTAATCGTTGAATAGCTCGTTTTAGTGGTCGAGCCCCCATTGTAAAGTCGGAACCTTCCTTAACGAGTAATTGCATCGCCTCAGGTGTGATCTCTAATTGGAGTTCTCGCTCTTTAAGGCGTTTTGTAACATCAATCATCAAGATAGAGACAATTTGTTTTAAGTCCTCTTCCGTTAATGGTTGGAAAACAATCATTTCATCAATACGATTTAAAAACTCAGGTCTGAAATGATGTTTTACAGCATCCATAACAGATTTCTTAGCTTCTTTAAAATCTATACTATTAGATTGATTTGAATGAGATTCAGATTTTTTAGGAGCCAAGAAACCAAGCTCTGGAGAGTTCTTATGTAAAGCTTTAGCACCTAAGTTACTTGTCATGATGATAACCGTATTTCTGAAATCTACAGTTCTACCTTGGCTATCAGTAAGTCGACCATCATCAAGAACTTGTAACAAAATATTAAAGAAATCTGCATGTGCTTTCTCTACTTCATCAAGAAGAATAACACTATATGGTTTACGACGTACTGCATCAGTTAATTGACCGCCCTCTTCATAGCCTACATAGCCTGGAGGGGCACCAACTAAGCGTGATACAGTATGTTTTTCCATGTATTCAGACATATCAAGTCGAATCATAGCAGATTCATCGCCGAACAAGGAGGATGCAAGAGCTCTTCCTAATTCAGTTTTACCTACCCCTGTGGGCCCCAAAAACAAGAATGACCCAATAGGACGTTTAGGATCCTTTAACCCAGCCCTTGCACGGCGTACAGCTTTAGCTACAGCAGTAACAGCATCATCTTGACCTACTACGCGTTTATGAAGCTCATCTTCCAAATGGAGCAACGTTTCAGATTCTTCTTCTGCTATTTTAGCTACTGGAATCCCTGTCCATTGCGCCACTACTGCTGCTACATCGTCTTCCGTAACTACTAACTTTTGAGCACTTTCTTCTTTTGCTACAGATTTTTTATCACCGATATCTTTTAGTAGAGTTTTTTCTTCATCACGAAGTTTAGCAGCCTTTTCAAAGTCTTGTGATGTAACGGCTGCTTCTTTCTCATTTTTGACTACCTTTAGACGTTCTTCTAGAGCCTTAACATCTGGCGCTGCAGAAAATACTTGCATACGCACCTTAGATGCAGCTTCATCCACTACATCAATAGCTTTATCAGGCAAGAATCGGTCTGTAATATATCTACTTGATAAGGACACAGCTGCTTTTAACGCTTCATCCGTAATTTTAGCCTTATGGAATGCTTCATAGCGATCTCGTAAGCCCTTTAGAATTTCAAGAGCATCCTCTTCGTTAGGTTCTCCTACTTGAACAGGTTGGAAACGACGCTCTAGAGCAGCATCCTTTTCAATATGTTTTTTATATTCATCAAGCGTTGTAGCACCAATAACTTGGAACTCACCACGTGCTAAGGCGGGCTTTAAAATATTAGCCGCATCCATAGCCCCTTCGGTGGCGCCGGCACCAACTAAAGTATGTATTTCATCGATAAAGATAATCATGTCATCATGTTGTTGTACTTCATCGATAGCTTTTTTCAACCGTTCTTCAAATTCACCACGGTATTTTGCACCGGCAAGCATAGCGCCAATGCTAAGCGAAATAATTCTTTTATTTCGCAAAATTTCAGGTACATTACCGGTAACAATACGCTGTGCTAAACCTTCAGCAATGGCCGTCTTACCTACCCCTGGCTCACCGATGAGAACAGGATTGTTTTTAGTCCTACGGCTTAGAATTTGAATAACCCGTTGAATTTCAGTATCTCGACCGATAACAGGATCAATTTTACCTTGTTTAGCAGACTCATTAAGATCTGTAGCAAAATCAGATAAATCACCTAATTCGCCATCTCCATTAGAGCCTTCTTGACCATCATTGTGGCCCTTAGAATTAGAACCAAGAATATTGCGAATAGTATCTACTACATCATTAGTTCTAACATCCATAGATTGTAATATAGCAGCTGCAACACCGCTACCATCACTTAGTAAGCCTAGTAAAATATGTTCAGTTCCTACATAATTATGGTTCATACGGTTTGCCACTTGAACTGCCAGTTCAAGTACATATTTCACGCGAGGTGTCATGTATATAGAGGTCGCCTTTTTATTACCACGCCCTACATGTTCCTCGACTGCTTCAAAAATATCTTCTGTAACTATACCAATCTCTTCTAAAGCCTTGGCAGCTACACTGTTTTTAACCTTTGTAAGGCCGATGAGTACGTGTTCAGTTCCTACATAGTCATGCCCGAGCTCTAAAGCAGCCTCTTGTGCTAAAGAAAGGACTCGCTGTGCATCGTCTGTGAACCGTTGCATCATAATATCACCTCATCTATCTATGTAAATTGTAATTGTATCTCTTCAAATATATGTAAACAATGGTGGGAAACACCATTGGAATAGTAATTGCTTTAGTACAAAACTATTTTATAGGTATTAACTTTTAACCTATTAATCTAATACATTAAATTGAAAGGATTTATATAAAACAAATAATTGTATATCCATTATTTGTAATTCAGTATTATTTGTAATTTAGTATATTTGTAATCTAGTATTATTTTGAAAGTTTTTGACGTATAACTTTAGCTCGATAGCTATCGCGATCAACCTCTGTTAAATCTTCATTACCGAAATATTTAGTAAGAAAATTAGGGCGAGTTATAGCCACCAACTCATTGAAGGTATCATTTCCCCAAGGTGGCAAGATATCTAAGTCTACGCCTAATTGTATATCGCTAAGTTTTGTCAATGCTTCTTTGCCATTAACACGGCGTGCATATTGTAAAACACCATAAGAGCGCCACAGAACGTCTTCTAAGCCTTCTTTATCGTTGTGTAATAAAGATTGACGAGCTTTACGCTCTTCTGCAATTATGCCTTCTATAATCTTAGTTAATTGCTCAATCGTTGCTTCTTCACTTATCCCCATAGTACGTTGATTTGAAATTTGGTAGATAGCCCCTAAAGCCTCGGATCCTTCACCGTACAAACCTCGTACAGAGTAACCTAATTGAATGATGCTGCGAATGAGTCGTGTAATTCGACCAGACATAGTTAAGGCCGGTAAATGTAGCATTACAGATGCTCTTAATCCAGTTCCTACATTTGTAGGGCATGCTGTTAAATAACCAAAGCGTTCATCAAAAGCATACGGATGCTTCGCCTCGATAGCCTTATCGATTTGAACTGCATGGTCATAGGCCTGTTGTAATTGAAGGCCAGCAGCCATTGATTGGATCCGTAAATGATCTTCTTCATTCACCATAATTACAATAGATGCATCATCAGATACAACTAAATTACGATATGGTAATTTTTCTTCCAGAGCTGGGCTCATTAAGTGTTTCTCTACTAATACAGCCCGCTCACTTTGACTTAATTGCTCTAGACTAATATTAGAATATTGATGACCATCTGCAGCTTTCAAAGGTTGTAACAATCCTCTAGAAATAGAATTTACTTTTTCTAAAGCAGATGTATCATTACGATTTGTAAATAATAGGCCATCAAAGTTACGTGCCAGTCGAATACGACTGGAAATTACAATGTGATCTGTCGCCTCTGTATCGTGGCGTAACCACTGACTTAAAGGAGAGTCCAATATAGTATCTAACATAAGAACCTCCTACGCTTTATCGCCATCGATGATGGCTTCTAACTCTTTAATTTTATCTCTTAAGATAGCAGCCTCTTCAAAATTTTCAGCTTGAACGGCTGTGTCCAATTGATGACGCAATCGCTTTACTTCATATTTAGCTTTAAATACATTAGTTCCACGACTAGGTACAGTTCCTTCATAGTCAGAACTGCCTTGAATACGTTGTAATAACGGATCTATTTCACTATTAAAAGTCTCATAACATTGACCGCAACCAAACTTACCTACACGATTAAATTCGTCATAGGTAATACCACACTGCGGACATCTCTTAGATTGATGAGATTTTAATAAGTTATCTGGGTAAACCATATTTTTAAAAAATTCATTAGTAAAAAAGCTATTATCCCACATATCATTCATAAAAGAGCTATAGGGGGATAATTTGCCCTCTTGTTGTAACTTGGTAGCACAAGTACCACAAAGATGTTGTTCCGTCTTTTGATTATTGACGATATTAGTCATATGAATGGTAGCTTCATTCTTATGGCAATGATCACATAACATCGATCATCACTCCTTCCGTAGTGTATCCACCATTGTTGCGTAAAGCTGACAAACAGCTTCATTGCGCTCTTCAATATCTACATTCTCAATCAAAGTAGCAAAAGAATTATGCATCAATTGAGCTTCACGACGGGTAATCTTTTCAGATTGTAATAATTGGAACAAAGATTGATCTACATCTCGCATATCAATTAAACGTTCCACTGTATTTTGACCTTCATAAATACGATATGTCGTTACTGCAGGCAAAGAGTCTGAGCTTTCTGGGTTTAGTTTTTTGATCCGAATATAACCACCTAAGCCACGTCTAGATTCAACATCAAAACCACGCTCATTAGAAAAACGTGTACTCAATACGTAACTAATTTGGGATGGTGCACAATCTAGTTCATCAGCTAGTTCGTTACGTTTTAAAACTAGTTTTTCTTGTTCTTCACGCATACGGTCTAAGATAAATTTTTCTATTTTATCAGCTATCATACTCATAAAAAACACCCCTTTAAATTTTATTTACTATAGTTTTGACCATTTGTTCTTTGATACAATTCTATTATATTTGACTATTTGACCTTAGTCAATACAAAAGTCAAACTTCATAGTATTTATATTTGACTTTTTACTCTATTTTCTTTTTATTTACTAGCATACTCTCGATAATACAAGGTTATTTACATAATTTATTAATAAGTCAAATCAAGCTAAAAAGTTTTGACTTTTCGTTTACTTTTTAATTCATTCTCATATGATTGGACTTAATCTTTAATTCTATGTATAATAAATGAGATATTATATTCCGAAAGAAGGTGTTATTATGGCAGAAGCATTAGGACAAGAATTGTTAATTGATTTATATTCCTGTGACGAAGATGCAATTTCATCCGCTACAGCTGTACAAGAAAGTGTAGCTACTGCATTTGATTTAGCTGAACTAGATGTTGATGAAATCAGTTGTCAGGTTATGGACGAGGAGATCGCCCTCCTTTCTGTTGCACCAGGCTTTCACTTTACATTGCACACATATCCTGCACTAGGTTATGTAGCAGTTGACTTGTATTCCTTCGAGCAATCCTTACCGCTCACATTAATTATGAAAGCATTGCGCAAATCTTTCAGAGCAGAAAAGGTAAAAGCAACGAGTGTACAACGCGGTGACTTTGGTAACGAACGAGACATGAAGCCCCGTCGTAAAACTAAAATCACAACTCTTGGTCGCGTATCTCGCACAAGAATACAACTCAAACAAACAGGCGGTAAATTGAAAAAACAAAGTGCTAAGGTTATTAAAACATTAGCTAAAAAAAGCGGCTTAAAAAGATAGCACAAAAGGACTGACCTCGTGGTCAGTCCTTTTCTAATGTAATTAATTTATCTACGAACCATTAATGCTTCAAGATCGAGAACGTCTGCAATTTCATCAACGTCATCACAGAGATATTCGGCATCAGCTTCTTTTAGTTCAGCTTCTGTACCATAACCATAAGTAACACCGACGGAGATACAACCAAGTTCATTGGCTGCTTCTACATCATACTTACGATCCCCAACCATGAATGCCATACGATTACCATTTTCATCAGTTAATGGATTGCCACAAAGTTCAAGAGCTTTTTCAAGAATCTCCTTCTTATGTAATAATCCACTTTCATAATTAGCACCAACGATTACATCAAAGTAAGGTGTCAATTCGAAATGATCTAAAATATCCTTCGCATAATGTTCTGGTTTTGCCGTGGCTAAAGCAATTGTATATTGCTCTGTTTTACATTTAGCCAATAAGTCTACAATATTTGGATATACTGTATTCTCAAACTTACCAATCGTTCCATACCGTTCACGAAACTTGAAATATGTTTCTTCTGCTTGCTCAAAAGTCATACCACAATGTTCTTGAAAGGCATCAACCAATGGTGGTCCTAAGAACAATTGCAACGTTTCTTCATCAGGTACGTCATAGCCAAAATGTTCTAAGGCAAATTTAATGCTTTTAAGAATACCTTCTTGAGAGTCTGTCAAAGTACCATCTAAGTCAAATAATATTGTCTTTTTCATATTATTTCTTTAAAGCCTCTTTTAACGTATGCCATGCAAGAACTGCACATTTAACACGAGCTGGCATGTTAGATATATTTTGTAATGCCATAGCATCTTCTAATTGTTCTAACTCGCTTTCATCAGTAATCTCTTTTTTGATCATACCTAAGAAAACTTCAACCAAACGAAGTGCTTCCTCTACGGATTTACCTTTAATAATGTCAATCATCATAGATGCGGAAGCTTGGCTAATAGCACAACCAGAACCAGTATATGCTGCATCTTTTACAATGCCATCTACTACATTCACTTGTAATGTTAAATCATCACCACAACTAGGGTTATGACCATGTTCAGAAGTTGTGAATTCAGTTAACTCATGTTTATTACGTTTATCTTGGTTATGTTCCAAAATAAGTTCCGTATATAGTTGATCCATTTCCATTGATGGTAATCTCCTAATCTTTAAAGCCCATGACTGAACGAACAGTCTTCAATACTTCGAGGAAGGCATCAAGGTCTTCCTTACGAGTGTACAAGTACATACTTAAACGAGTAGATGCAGATACATTGTAGAACGCCCCTAATGGTTGCGCACAGTGGTGACCAGAACGAACACAAATACCTTTTGCATCTAAAATAGTTGCTACATCGTGAGGATGTACATCATCTATAGTGAAAGCAATTACACCATGTTTTTCTTTCGGATTTGTAGAACCGATCACATTAACATGTGGTAATTCTAACAATTTAGGCAAAATATAAGCAACGAGTTCTTCTTCATACGCTTCAATAGCATCCATACCAAAGGATTCTAAATAGTCAATAGCAGCATGTAAAGAAACAGCACCATCTGCATTTGGCGTACCAGCTTCAAATTTATATGGCAACTCATTGAACGTAGCAGATTGCTCTTTTACATATTCAATCATATCGCCACCCAACAAGAATGGAGGCATTGCTTCTAATAATGCTCTTTTACCATAGAGCACACCAATACCTTGGGACGCACACATTTTATGGCCAGAGAATACGAAGAAGTCACAATCAAGTTCTTGCACGTCAATTTTTTTATGAGGCGTAGATTGAGCACCATCAAGAACGACAACGGCACCAACAGAGTGTGCTTTTTCTGTCAATTCTTTTACAGGGAACTCCATGCCTAGAACATTACTAATATGTGCAAAAGCTACGATCTTAGTAGTTTCATCAATTTTATTGATTTCGCCGTCTTTTAAATGACCGCTTTCATCAAGGTACATATATTCCAATGTAGCCCCTGTCTTTTCAGCCACATATTGCCATGTAACTAGATTTGCATGATGTTCAGCTACAGTAATAATGATTTTATCACCTGCTTTAAGGTTATTAAGACCATAGCTATGGGCAATTAAATTCATAGATTCTGTTGTATTACGTGTAAATACAACCTCTTCTCGCTCACGGGCATTGATAAATTCCACTACACGATCACGAGCGTTTTCATATGCTTCAGAGGCTTCAATAGCCAAAACATGGGAACCACGATGAGGATTACCATTGTGCTGAGTCATATGCTCTACTACACGATCCACTACAACTTGTGGGATTTGTGCAGTTGCACCGCTATCTAAATAGATAACGCGGTGCCCATTATGCTCTTTATGTAATATAGGAAAATCTTTATATGCTTCTGCAATAGGTCTCATAAAACGCCTCTTTAAATCTTATTACGTACAGCTGCTAATGCTGCTTCTTCAATCGTTTCATCACCAATGCGATCAATAATAGGACGAATCATAGATTCAACGATGATATGTTTAGCCTCTACTTCACTAAAGCCACGGCTCATGAGGTAGAACAATTTATTATGATCAATTTGGCCTGCACTTGCTGCATGGTTACCAACTACATTATCCTCTTTACACAACAAGAGTGGTAAAGAAATAGATTTTACAGTAGGGTCTAACAACAAGCAAATATCTTCTTCCGCACCTTCAGATGCTGTTGCACCATGAAGGAAATCAAGGGTGCCACGGAAGGATTTTTTAGCATTGCCACTAAGAGCACCTAGGTTGTGGATATCACTGACAGATTTTTTACCGCCATGGCTCATAACCATAGAAATATCGAATTTTTGCTCTTTACTTCCAAGATAAGCAATGTCATGAATCATGCGGGATTCTTTACCTACTAAATCATGATAGTAGTTCAAGATATTTTCACTACCCCCAATTTCGATATTGATATATTCAACATCAGCATTATCTTCTAATTTAGTGTATCGATGCTCGATATGTTGTACATGTTCAGGTAAAAGATTTACCTTTTTCACTACCACTTTACCAGCTGCTTTAACATCGTATTCGTTAAGGTAGCTTACATTAGTTGCTGCATCACCAGAACCAATAACAAAGAATTGAACCTCTAGTTCAGCACCTTCACCAACGATAAATTGGAATCGATTTGCTACACGAGCTGTAGCATCGATACGGATACCTACAACTTCTTTCGCATTTGCAGGAACGTTAATAGCGTAACCTTCTGCTTTTTCTACCAAAGCTTGAACAGCTTCTTTATTAGCGCCTTCATATTTGCCTTCAAATAATGCTGTGCCTACAGGCAATGGTGAAAGTATATTTTCATTCGCTTCCACAGCGATAGATTGTACTGCTGTATCTTCTCCAGCTAGAGAGCCTACAGTATGGTTAACACGTAACCATCTGAACGTCGGTCTAGGGAGTTCATTAAATAATAATTCGCTCATAATTCCTCCTTAACCGATAGAACCTTCTAATTCAAGATTGATTAGGTTGTTCATTTCTACTGCATACTCAAGTGGCAATTCTTTAGAGATTGGCTCTACGAAACCACGAACAAGCATTGCACGAGCTTCTTCTTCGCTGATACCACGAGTCATGAGATAGAAAATCGCTTCGTCAGAAATACGACCGATTTTTGCTTCATGGCCTAAGTCTACATTATCATTTTCAACGATAATTGCTGGAATTGTATCGGATTGAGACTCAGCATCAAGCATCAAGGATTCACAAGAAACTGTTGCTTTTGCATGCTCAGCATTAGGACCAATTTTCAAAAGACCACGGTAGATAGCTGCGCCACCAGATTTAGAAATAGATTTAGAGTTTACATTACTTGTTGTATATGGTGCGTTGTGAACCACTTTACAACCTGTATCAAGGAATTGACCTTCACCAGCGAATGTTACACCTGTAAATTCAGCATGTGCACCTTCACCGTTAAGAATACTCATTGGATACAAGCAAGAAACTCGGGAACCAAAGGAACCAGATACCCACTCAATTGTACCATTTTTACCTACTACACAACGTTTTGTGTTAAGGTTGTACATATTTTTGGACCAGTTTTCAATTGTAGAATAACGCAATGTAGCATTATCTTTTACGAACAATTCAACGGCACCTGCATGAAGGTTAGATACGTCATATTTAGGAGCGGAACAACCTTCGATAAAGTGCAATTTAGCACCTTCTTCTACGATGATCATCGTATGTTCGAACTGACCAGCACCCGGTGCATTCAAACGGAAGTAGGATTGCAATGGAATATCTACTTGTACAC
>NZ_CAKPTN010000048.1 GCF_934190855.1 uncultured Veillonella sp.
CGTAATCGTGACCATCGTTGTGAGTCATAGCCGGCGTTGGACGATATTGGTCCAAGGTCAACACCTTAGCCGCTATGAAAGCCCCATAAAAGCGGTACGCTAAAATCAGAATACACGCGGAGGCAATAACTAAGTAAATACCATTCATAACCATATAAACACCTCCAATTGTTTGGTGACATGGAGTATATGAAATTTCTGATAAAAACTTATGTTTCCATGCCACTTTGGCTAGCAAAAATGTTAGTACTTACACATTCATTGTATAACTAATCATGGGAGTGTCAATTACTATTTAATCATTTTAAAAGCCCACTATAACTTAAAAGCATAGCAAAAAGGCATCCTCCGCATAGGAGAATGCCTTAATAAGTGTAGAAAATAGCTTATATCTATAGTCTCACCACGATACCTGCTTCGTGGAGAGCCTTCTTAATATCTTTTATTGTTAACACTTTATCGTGTAATAAAACACCTGCAAGGGCGCCTGTTACATTAGTTTTTGTAAATAAATCCACAAAATGTTGTACATTACCTGCACCGCCGAAAGCAGTTACTGGCACATCTACTACTTCAGCTAATGCTTGGTATAATTCAATATCAAAGCCAAGGCCTGTACCATGTCTATCGATGCTTGTTACCAACAATTCACCAGCACCGCGTTCTACAGCCTCTTTCGCCCATTCAAGGGCATTTCTACGTTGCCCAGATTCACCTGCCGTACCGTGTCCATACGCGTACCATACCTTTTCAAAAGGATTGTATTTTACATCAAGACATACTACGATGCCTTGGTTACCGAACTTCTTAGCACCTTCTGTAATAAGCTCTGGATTAGCCAATGCTGCGGTATTGATAGAAATCTTATCCGCACCAGCTTTCATAAGTTGCGTCATATCCTCAACAGAAGTGATACCACCACCAACAGTGAGTGGCATGAATACCTTGTCGGAGGATTTAAGAACCATATCTGTGAAAGTTTTGCGGCCCTCTGTTGTAGCCGTAATATCTAATAATACAAGCTCATCAGCGCCTTGTATTTCATAACGTTCTGCACATTCTACTGGATCCCCTGCATCAACCATATCACGGAATTGTACGCCATTCTGTACGCGGCCATTCGCCACGCTAAGGCAAGGGATAATACGTTTTGCTAACATTCAGTCGTCCTCCTATTTTTTTGATTCTGCGTAAGATTCTGTAATATTACCAAACGTACGCAACAAATTCAGACCTACGATACCACTTTTTTCAGGATGGAATTGCATTCCATACACTCTGCCACGTTCAACTACGCCAGGCACATCGATACCATAGTTAGCCGTGGAAATGATATATTCCGGATCTGTATCTACATAATAGGAATGAACGAAATAAGTGTATTGATCGTCTACATTACTAAAAGGACTATCTTGATGATGAACTACATTCTTGTTCCAGCCCATGTGAGGCACACTGAGACCAAGATCACGAGGAATTTCTTTTACCTTGCCAGGAATAAGACCTAAACCTGGAGTTGGACCGTACTCTTCGGATTCCTCAAATAATAGTTGCATACCTAAACAAATGCCTAATAGTGGAATTTCACGCTTTACTACTTCATGAAGTACATCGACTAAGCCGCGTTCTTTTAGAACTGCTACTGCCGATGCATACGCGCCTACACCTGGCAAGAGAACGCCATCAGCGTTTAATATAACCTCAGGATCCGCTGTTAGCACTGCATCGATGCCGATGTAGGCAAAAGCTTTCTGGACGTTAAATGTGTTCCCTGCGTCATAATCTATAATGGCAATCATAATAAACTCCTTTCAACCGCCTTAATGAGCCCTAGAGAAAATACTAGGGCTCAAACATTCACGCATTCACGTTGTTTTCGATATATATATTCGTCAAAGGAAAAAAAAATTCCTGCCTATAAATTGCGTAAAAGCTAAACTCCATTCTATAGAATGAAATTCGATATCAAAACAGTCAAATCATTAGTAATTATGATAAATTTTGCCTTTATTTATTCACAAATTGTTTTAATATGTGGCGCATTACATCTCCATCTTGAGCCATAGGAATAGTAAGGCGTAGCCAACCTTCTCGTTGACCTCGGCGCACTTGATACCCTTCCTTTAACCACGCATCAGCGAGGCCATCTGTATCTTCATCAGGAGCCTCAAAGAATATAAAGTTCGCTTCACTCTTGTAGTAGTGAATGCCTAACTCATCAAATAAAGTTTCCCATTTAGCCCGTTCCTCTGCATTTTGGGATACTGTTCTCGCTAAAAACTGTTGATCGTCGAAGGCTGCTTCTGCGGCCACTTGGGACAAGGTATTGAGATTATAAGGCAACCGAATGGTTTGCATGTAGTTAGCTAATTCTAGTGGTGTCATCATGTAGCCAACGCGATAATTAGCAAGGCCATATGCCTTAGAGAAGGTTCGCATGATCGCTACATTTGGGAACTCATCTAATAAGGCGCGTGCTGTAGGAACTGTTACAGATGTAACGAAGTCAATATACGCCTCGTCTACGATAACTAACGTTTCCTTTGGCACTGCTACTACGAATTTACGAATGTCTTCTACGGACTCATAGGTCCCTGTTGGGTTATTAGGGTTACAAATCCACACAAGGCGTGTTGTGTCATCTATAGCTTTCAACAATGCGGCGAAATCATAATGACCTGTTTCAAAATCCGCCTCAATTTCACGAATTTCTGCACCTTCTACAAGGCCATTTAAAGCGTACTCAGAAAAAGCTGGCACGCTCACCACAATGGAGTCACCAGCAGTAATCAAGGTTTTATTGACCATGGCGATAACCTCATCAAGGCCTACACCGATAACGAGTTGCTCAGGTTGTACCTGCCAATAATCAGCTAATTTCATGCGCAAATCGGTGGCGTTCCCATCGGGGTAATAGTTAGCATCATTATGTGTAACATAGCTAAGGATAGCCTCTCGCACCAACGGGGAAGTGCCGTATGGATTTTCATTGGCAGATAAACGCACCAATCGGTCCACACCGAGGCGCTCCTTTACCGCCGCAGCGGGCTCCTCAGGTATATAAGGTTTTAACGTGCGAATTATCTCTTTCATAAGCTATCCTTTCTAAGTATTTTCTTAATGAAGTACATTATAAATTCGTAATCTCTGGACGATCTGTAGTCTTGCTTACTACCCCTTCACGGCTCGCAAGTTCTGCCTCAATGGCTTCGTAAGGAATATTTTTCTCTGCCAATAATACGAGCAAGTGATACAACACATCTGCTGTTTCGTAAATTAATTCTTGTGGGTCTTCGTTTTTTGCAGCGATAACAACCTCTGTCGCCTCTTCGCCTACCTTTTTCAAGATTTTATCGAGCCCTTTATCGAATAAATAATTCGTATAAGAACCTTCCTTAGGCTCAGCCTTGCGGTTCTTAATAATTTCGTATAATTCGTTCAATGTTTGCTGTGCCATATATAACTCCGTTACATCTCTTATAATTTATATCCTATGGGGCTTATCTTATGCTTCTACATCATTAAAGAAACAGCTTGTGCGCCCCGTGTGACATGCAGGACCTTCCGGCTTAACTTGAATGAGCAAGGTATCACCATCACAATCGAGGGCCATACTCACCACATGCTGCACATTGCCACTGGTACCGCCCTTGTGCCACAACTCTTGACGAGAACGGGACCAAAACCACGTTTCCTTCGTCTCTAATGTTTTGTGAAAGCTTTCTTCGTTCATCCACGCCACCATGAGGACGTCCTTTGTGTCCACATCTTGTACAACCGTCGGCAACAAACCATTTCCTTTTTCAAAATCTGGTTTCATATTGTAATCCTTTAATACAAGTAATCTTTTCTTAATTCAATATTTTATTTACTACCGTTACCATACTGTAGATATTTACGCCCTTTGCCATACTCTAATTATTTACAATACTTTTATCGTACTGTAATACCGTGAGCGCGTAGTTCTTCTTTAAGATCAGGGATTTTTATTTCTCCAAAGTGGAAAATAGATGCCGCTAAGGCTCCTGTAACACCGGTTTGTTCAAAGAGGTCTACAAAGTCTTGTACCTTACCAGCCCCGCCAGAGGCAATGATAGGCACATTTACAACGGACTCTATGGCCTTATAGAGTTCAATATCAAAGCCAGATTTAGTGCCGTCCTTGTCCATGCTCGTTACAAGCAGCTCTCCAGCTCCACGAGACACGGCTTCCTTAGCCCAATCGAGGGCTTTCCATTCGGTGCGCTTACGACCGCCGTGGGTGTACGCATACCATTCACCGGTTTCTTCGTCTGTTTTCACATCGATGGCTACTACCATACATTGATTGCCAAACTTTTGAGCTCCTTCGGTGATAAGCTCAGGATTAGCAAGCGCTGCAGAATTCAAAGATACCTTGTCAGCGCCAGCTTTCAACAAAGCCGTCATATCCTCAACGGTCTTGATACCACCACCAACGGTGAGCGGCATAAATACCTGGGAAGAAAGCTCTTGCACTACGTCGCGCATGGTTGTCCGTGCATCAACGGTAGCCGTAATATCTAAGAATACTAATTCGTCAGCCTGTTGCTGTTCATAGGAGGCCGCAATATCTACGGGGCCACCTACATCTACGAGGTTAACAAAGTTAACCCCTTTTTTAACGCGCCCATCATCCACATCAAGGCACGGAATAATCCGTTTCGCTAACATAATTCTACTCCCCACTAAATGTTATCAATCTATTTCATCGGTTATGCTAAACAACACATGTTGTAAATACTACAGGAATAGCATCAGCAATATAATTACCGTTGATTGTACTCGGCAATTTCCTCTAATGTAATCGTTCCTTCATACAAAGCCTTACCAACGATGCTATCCATAACACCTTTGGCTTCAAGGGATTTAATGTCTTCTAAATTACGAACGCCCCCAGAAGCAACGATGCATGCCGTAGGGAATTCTTTTTGCAAATTGCCAAGCAAATCCTCGTTAGCGCCTTGCATGGTACCATCGCGGTCCACATCGGTAACGATAAAGTACTTTGCACCGCCTTCAACCATGGCACCGATTAAATCGGTCATAGGCACATCGGATTGATCGAGCCAACCTTCAGCAGCGACCTTGCCATTTTTACCATCTACGCCGATGACGATGCGCTCTGCACCGTATTCAGCAATCACTTGTTTGGTAAGTTCTGGATTTTTAAGTGCTACGGAGCCTAGAATAACGCGATCAACGCCTAAACCTAAATAAAGGTCAACAGCCGCTTTATCACGGATACCACCGCCAATTTCAAGGATGCCTGTGAAAGCTCCACGCACTGCTTTTACAATGTCTACGTTAACAGGTTTTCCCGCCTTAGCACCATCTAAATCGACGAGGTGTAGGGCCCCAACCTTGGCTGCTTCATATTGTTTTGCTTGGTCCACTGGATCAGGATTGATAACCGTTTCCTGTGCGAAGTCACCTTTATAGAGGCGAACGCTGCGACCATCTTGTAAATCTATAGCTGGAAAAATCATAGGTTCTCCTTTATTCAATGACTATATTAAATAACGCCCTTTGTAGAGTTTACCCCTTGAATATCTGGGTTAATCGTAACGGCCTTGCGCAATGCACGACCTGTAGCCTTAAACATGCTTTCAATGATGTGGTGCGTGTTGCGACCATATAGATTACGAACATGTAAATTCATAGCAGCACTCATAGCAAGGGCTTGGAAGAAGTCCTCCACTAGTTCAGTTTCAAAGTTGCCACCTAAAACAGGAGTGCTCCATTCACCTTGGAATACGAGGTACGGACGACCGCTCAAATCGATGACAACTTGTGTTAACGCTTCATCCATAGGAACCCATGCATCACCGTAACGCTCGATACCAGCCTTATCGCCTAAGGCTTTCACCAGTGCCTGACCTAATGCCAATCCGATATCCTCAACAGTGTGGTGAGCATCTACGTATGTATCGCCCTTTGCCTCTACTACAAGACCAAAGCGCCCATGTTTCGCCAGCAGCGTCAACATGTGGTCAAAAAAGCCAATTCCTGTGGAGATGGAGCTCGTTTGTGCCCCATCAAGGGTAAGTTCTACTGTAATATCTGTTTCTTGAGTGGTGCGTTGCACCGTACCTGTGCGTATCATAACGACCTCTATACCTCAAATCTATTTTTATAATTAGTATTCAATCTATATTTTATATATGTATATAAATATAGATGCCAAATCTATTTTCTACTATTCTTTATAAGCTATTTTTCAAAACGTACTTCGATAGCTCGAGCATGTGCTTCAAGGCCTTCTGTACGAGCTAATGTAGTAATGTGTGTTGCCACTTCTTCTAATCGTTCTTTTGTGAATTGTGTAAAGGATGTACGTTTCACGAAATCATATACACCAAGTGGAGATGAGAAACGTGCTGTACCACTGGTAGGCAACACGTGATTTGTACCGCCTAAGTAATCGCCCAATGGCTCAGATGCATAAGCGCCGAGGAATACAGAGCCTGCATTTTGAACGAGGCTCATATAGCTCATCGGATCAGGCAATTGGATTTCCAAATGCTCTGGCGCCACTTCATTCATTACCGTAAACATATCTTCAACGCTGTCCATAACGGCAATATAACTGTTATTTTCAACAGCAGGACGAGCGATGCTTTCACGAGGTAATAATTTCAATTGACGTTCTACCTCATCAGATACGGCATTTGCTAGGCTTTCACTAGTAGTAACCATAATGGCGCGCGCACGAGGATCATGTTCCGCTTGGGACAAAAGATCCGCAGCGAGGTGAACTGGATTAGCACTATCGTCAGCAATGACGCCAATTTCACTAGGGCCCGCAATCATGTCGATATCAACTTGACCGAACACTTGGCGTTTTGCAGTGGCTACGTAAATATTGCCAGGACCTACGATTTTATCAACCTTTGGAATGCTTTCCGTACCATACGCAAGGGCCGCCACGCCTTGAGCGCCACCTACTTGGTATACCGCATCAACGCCAGCAAGTTTTGCGGCGCCCAATACAGCAGGATTAATACCATCCTTTTGAGGCGGTGTGACCATAACGATTTCTTTAACGCCTGCAATTTTAGCTGGCAATGCAGTCATGATAATAGTAGAAGGATACGCTGCTGTGCCACCAGGAACATAAAGACCAACGCGAGCCAATGGAATCACCTTTTGACCACGGATAATGCCTGGTGTATCCATATCTACGAAACCTTGCTCAATTTCACGGCTGTGAAACTCAGTAATATTAGATTTTGCCTTTAATAAAGCAGCTTTTAAATCATCAGACAAGGACTCATAGGCAGCGTCGATTTCCTCTTGAGGCATCTTGAAATCCTCGATGGATACACCATCAAATTTTTCAGAGTATGCCTTTAACGCCGCATCACCATTGGTACGAACGTCGGCTATGATATCGTACACGCGGCGTTCAATTTCCATGTCGGTAGTTTGTTGTGTATAATCTCGTACGATACTGAGCATCGCCTCTAATGATTCCTTATAAATTTTCATCAAATGTCCTTCTTCCTACTTGAGCTGTCAATATCACTAGTTAAATATAGGATTCGCTCTACTTCTTATTTATTAATTGCTTCTGAAAGCTGATCTATGAGTTTAAAAATGGTGTTTCTCTTTTGTTTTAGTGCCAATGGGTTAGCCACTAAGCGTGTAGATATGGGCTGTAACCAATCGAAGATTTCTAAGTTGTTCTCACGCAAGGTTGTGCCCGTTTCTGTAATATCTACGATGGCATCTGCTAGCCCTACTAACGGCGCCAACTCAACGGAGCCTTCAATTTTGATGATTTCCACATCTTGAGCTCCAAAGTACTGTTTCGTAATGGTTGGGTACTTTGTGCCGATACGTTGACGACGACCTTCTTTAGGATCATAACCCGCAAGAGAGGCCAAGATAAATTGGCATTTACCAGTTTGTAAATCTAGCATTTCATAGCTTGTATCGTCTTGTTCATCTAGTACATCACTACCAACGATACCGAGGTCTACAACGCCATTCTTCAAATATGTCGTTACATCAGGGCCTTTAGCGAGGATAACCTCTATAGCATCGCCCAACGGAATGATGAGCTTACGCGCTTTGTTGCGCAATGGCTCACAATCTACGCCACAGGACTCCAAGAGAGGAATGAAATCCTTCTCTACGCGGCCCTTTGTAAGAGCGATACGCAATTTACCATTATCTTGATTGTTGCTTTCACCATTCAAGGTCACATCGGTCAACACGTCGATGTTAAAAGCCATGCCAACCGCAGGCATCGGCGTGCCATCAAAGCTAGATAGCAAGCCGTCATAGCGGCCGCCACTGACGATGTATTGGGACACACCGTCCACATAACCTCTAAATGTGAGGCCTGTGTAATAGGATTGAAGTGGCTCTGTAGACACGTCAATGCGAACCTGTTGACCTGTTTGAGCCACTTGGTTGGCCATGTCTACGAGATTATCAAGAATCCGTTGCGCCGCTGCAGGCAAGATAATTTGGTTGAGCTCATCCTTAATATCTCGGACCGTACCAAACAAGCGAGGCCATACAGTTAAGAACGGATATAACGCACTATTTTTAAAGTCGGAAATCAACTCGTTATAGCGCGGTAAATATTTAGTAAACAAAGCCTCTAATAGCTCTGTTTTTTCCTCGTCGCTAAGACCAAGCACATCGGTAATAGCGCGGGAGAAACGAGCATCTCCAATTTCTAATAGTAAATTATTACCGAGCTGAGTTTCATTTACCTCTTTAATAATGGAAAAGCACTCTTGCTCGGCTTCAATGCCTTCATAGCCTACCATCTCGATGCCGCCTTGTGTTACTTGGTTCACATCACCGCGGTGCTTTTTATTTTTCATGAACACATCGCCTAAGTAATAGAACGTACGAGGTAGTTCAATATTAGTAGTCGCCAAAAAACGACCGATTGGCATGGTCAAATCAGGACGAATTACGACGGACTCATCAGAACTATCCATGAACTCGTACATATGCTGACCGCGCCCCATTGCATAGCCATTGAATACATCCTTGTACTCCACAAGCGGTGTAGAGATCTTTGTGTACTGGCGGCTACGACATAGACCGAGCACATATTGGCTCACATCATCCTTGCGCTCCGCTACGGCCCCTATATCATCACGGAATCCCGTAGGTAATTGCTGCTGTACCATCGTAAACATCCTTTCTATCATTTCATTTCTCATATCTGTGAAAGCCCCTCATAACAAATACTTAATGAGTTATTGAGGACTTCAATTTTCTATGAGAAAAAATTTACCTATATCGATACTTTTCTATTTTATCACTTTATCTGGTTAAAGTATGAAATTATAATATAACGGTTCTATAGAATTGTCAATAGAACCGTTAATATTTCATATATTTACTATATATATATCTATTTAATTACATCCATATGTAGAAGATCTACATCGTTATAGACTAAATTTGTTATTTCAAACTTATCATTTACGGTAAAACAGCCTTTTATTTCATTATATGAAAAAACATAACCACTCATGCTTTCACCACGAATAGAAACAACAGACATAGGCTCAACTACCGCATCAATAGGTACCGCATGACGTCCTAGTTGATCTATTACAAACTTAGCTTGTTCTCTGTCACATGCCAAAATTTGCCCCAAATCATATATGGCTTGATTTTTCTTTTCATTCCATTCATCATACTTCTTGCGTTATCTAATGTTATAGAATATACCAATAAGTATAATAAGAGTTAGAATTTTAAGTATTATCTCCATACATTCTACTCCTCTAAAATGCCTAATCAGCTAACACACTAAAAATTCATAAAAATAATTACAGTTACACAGACTAGCATATACGGAATAAAATAAAGATAAAGCATGTTAGCAGAACGACATAAACGTTCTTTTTCAGAAACCGACAATCCTGTAACCGCTTTAGCAACTTTATTTCTAGAATAAATATCACCTAATACAGCCAATAAAAAGATTACTACTAATACTCTTGTTCCCCACAAGGTAGGGCCCCAAGGAATTACAGTATATGCTACCACAGCAAGACCTTTTATTAACTGAAAAATTTTAATTTCTAAACTCTTCTTTAAATCAATATTGTTTAATCGAAAAGACTGCACTTTAAAAACATCGAATAAGTATATGATAAATACACAAATTATTATATATGTTGCCGCACTATAATTCATATTATCTCCCATTATATTAATCGATTAGGTGAAGCAACCTTTTAGCCCCAAACTCGTTCTATATCCGCTACGCTATGTGCATCAGAGCCCAATACAAATGGTACTCCGATGACAGCAGCCATGCCTTGAATAAAACGGCTTGGGTACATTTCACGGCAGTCTTGTTTAAAGAAACCGCTCATGTTGTAGTCTAGTTCGCGACCTTGTACGCGCATGATATGCAAAATATCGCTTACCACTTGCGCATTACGACGATCTAAGTGATGTTCAAAACCAAAGTGATGTTGGTATTTTTTAATCAAATCAAAGTGACCAATGCGTTTTGGTGTGTATTCGCCAAGGTCAGCACGCACGGCTTGGCGCACGGTGGAGTAATATTTGTAATATAACTCATATTGCTTTTCGAGCCACGGACCAAAGCCCTTTTCAAATTCTTCAGGGCTATAGTCTAAGCAGTAAAATGCATTATTAACGCCTTCCATGAAGTGAACAGACAAAATATTATCATCCGTCAACGGGCCATAGCGGTCGAGGAACTCTTGAATATCTGCCTCAAAGCCTGGAATGTAATCGACTTCAAAACCGAGGGAGATATCAATATGTGTGCCATAAGCACGTTGTAATTGACGACCTAGTTCTAAGTAGGTATCAACCTGGTTTAACTTCAAAGACGCTGTGTCATAGGCCTTTTGATCACCACCGTATTCAGCTACAAAAGCCTTTGGCAACGGCGCATGCTCTGTAAGGCATACCTTTTCAATGCGCAACTCGATGGCCTTTTCAATCATCAATGCAGTTCGGTCCCCACTACCATGTGGACACAATTCTGTATGCACATGACCATCTACAAGACGGCTGCGATACTTGCTGTATCCAACGAACTGCCGTTCATCTTTCATGTTCATTCAATCACCCTATTCGCCCTAACCCTTGGCGAACCCTTATCTATCATCTGTATATTATTAGTCTTTACTTTAATATC
>NZ_CAKPTN010000049.1 GCF_934190855.1 uncultured Veillonella sp.
GTTTAGCGGAATCTACAACACCATCAGATTTCAAGCTCATAGAAACTTCTTTCAAGCGACCAGTTTTGTAAAGGTCCTCTTTGAAAGCAACTGCATGGCGAACGCCTTTGCTGTTAGTAAGACCAGCTTTTGTAGCTTCTTTACGCAAGTTGGAAATATCTTGAGCAGGTTTTAAGTGTTTAGGACAACGGGAGATACAGTTCATGCAGTGAACGCATTTCCAAAGACCGTTGTCGAATGCAGGTTGAATGTGAGCCATAGGTGCATCATCACGGCTATCCAATACGAAACGGTTAGCTTTTGTGAATACATATGGTTCCAAGAAATCTTCTTGTTTTGCAGTCAATTTGTTACATTCAGATGCACAGCAACCGCAAAGGATACATTCTGTACCAGCAACGAATTTTTTGAAGTCAGCTGGAGTTTGGCGAACAATTTTGTCACCTTCGTTGAATTCAGCTTTAAGGAAGATCCAAGGAGCAACTGTTTTCAAACGATCAACTTTGGATTCCCAATCAACAACTAAGTCACGAATAACGCGGAAGTTGCCGATAGGTGCGATTGTTAATTCATCAGTACCATAACGTTCTGTTAATTCGTCGATTTTAGCTTCGCAACCAAGCATTGCTTCGCCATTTACGCGAACGGAGCAAGCGCCGCAAACTGCGGAACGACAAGCAGCCAAGAATGTTAATGTTGGATCTTGAGTGTCTTTAATTTTTTGAAGGCCCCAAAGAATTGTACGGTCAGCTTCATAATCGAATTTGAAAGTCTGTACAAACGCGCGACCTTGTTGGTAACGGTGGATATGGTAGGTGATTTGTCTCATCTTAGTACTTCCTTTCTTGTGGTTCGTATTTAGTGAACACTACGTCGCGTTCTGTCAATTCGTACTCGCCATTTGCACCCAATTTGATCAAAGAGTGTTTTAAGTATCTTTCATCATTACGTTTTGGATGGTCTTCACGAACGTGAGCACCACGAGATTCGCGGCGGTGTAAAGCGCCCATAGCAATAGCTTTAGCTACTGTTAACATGGAGCCGATTTCACAATAGTTTACGAATGCCATGTTGTAAGTACGTTCAGGGTCACCTACATAACAAGTTTTGTAATCTTCCATCAATTGGTTGATTTCTTCTAATGCTTCAGTAATACCTTGTTCATTACGGAAGATACCTACTTTGTTCCACATAGCGTTAGCTAATGCGTCACGGATTTCAACTACTGGGCGACCGCCTTGGCGAGTCGTTACTTCAGTGAATTTTTCTTCCCAGTGTTTAGCAGCTGCAGCTAATTCTGCATCTACGTTAGGTTGTTCATGTGTTTCAGCATAGTCAGCTGCACCAGCACCGGATACTTTACCGAATACTACGCCGTCTGCCAAGGAGTTACCACCCAAGCGGTTAGCACCGTGGATGGAGATACAGGATGCTTCACCGGAGGAGAACAAGCCTGGAAGAGAAGTAGCACAAGTTTTGTAATCTACTACGTCGATACCACCCATGATGTAGTGACATGTAGGACGGATAGGTACTGGAGTTGTCAAAGGATCACAATGCTCGAAGCACATAGCCAAGTCACGGATACCATGAAGTTTTTCGATGATAACTTCAGGACCTAAGTGACGAAGGTCAGCTACTACGTATGCGTTAAGGCCAGAACCGAAACCACGACCTGCAGCGATTTCATCTTCGATTGCTTTCGCTACAACGTCACGGGATGCCAATTCCATTTTGTTAGGCGCATATTTTTTCATGAAACGTTCGCCTTCAGCGTTAAGAAGGTAACCACCTTCACCACGAACCGCTTCGGACATCAAGATACCAGTACGACCAAGACCAGTTGGATGGAATTGGATCATTTCCATATCTTTCAATGCATTACCAGCGCGGAAAGCTGCTGCCATGCCGTCGCCTGTGGAAAGGAATGGGTTAGTAGTACGAGTCCAGAATACACGGCCAGCACCACCAGTAGACAAGATGATAGCTTTTGCTTTAATTTGTTCTACTTTACCTTCTTTCATGTTCCAGATAACAGCGCCACCAACTTTGCCCTCTGCATCTTTAACAAGATCTAAAAGGTACCATTCTTGCAAGAACTTAACGCCTTCTTTCAAGCATTGTTCGTAAGTTGTGTGCAAAATAACGTGACCAGTTTTATCCGCAGAGTAGCAAGTACGTGGATAGGATTGACCACCGAAGTTACGTTGCGCAATTTTATTTTGTTCTGTACGGGAGAATGGAGCACCCATGTGGTCCATTTCAAGTACGCCTTCTGGACAACGGGAGCAGAAGAATTCGATCGCATCTTGGTCACCAAGATAGTCAGAACCTTTTACTGTATCGAAAGTATGAGTTTCGATAGTGTCTTCAGCTGCTACGTTATTCAAACAAGCATTTACGCCGCCTTGCGCCATTGCTGTTGCAGAGCGAGTTGGGAAAATTTTAGTAATAAGAGCTACACTTAAGCCTTTACGACGACCTACTTCAAGAGCCGCGCGTTGACCAGCGCCACCGCTACCTACTACTAGAACATCATACTGTTCCATAATGACCTCCTCATAACTACCTTAATAAGAAAATTTGTTAGACTATCTCATTTCAAAAACTTATAAAAATTTTTGATAACCTAATCATTTTTCTTTCAAGAAAAACCCCATACTTATGCGATTTTTCTTATTTCTTTACCTATAATTATAGAGAGCATTTTAGGTCATGTCTAAACCTTATTATGCATAATTAATTTTGATTAATCTAATTGATAATTTATTTCACTTAATGTTTTTAAGGTAAAATTATGAGCAATTAAAATACCTATATGAATAATTCTCACAAGAACTGAAGGATATTACGGAAGTAGTTCGGTTCCGAAATTTTTGTATATTTTTATTTCTCCTAACGTTTTTACGATCCCCATAAATACTAGCTTTTTACTTTGTTGCAACTGTTCATAATAATTAATATCCGTTAAATTCCTACTAAAAATACCTCGAATTTAACTATCGAAAGTCATCGGTTTTTATCATATATAATAAGCATTTATATCTGTGATAATTATTATCACAAGTTTTTTAAGTGATTTCTTTCACATCATCCAAAATCGACAAAATTATGCTCATCTATGCACATACGGCAATCTTCGATATAGTTCATCTTCATTCATTAGTAGAATTCATTAACTTTCAGTATTTCCCCATTTTTAGGGTTTCAAAACATGAAGAAGAGGCTTATAAACTCGCATAGACATTCATCTTTTGCTCATTCCTATTGTATAAGGTATGATAATAGATAAATAAGTTATATAATATTATATATATAGTCACCTTATATGGTGTTGTGGCTTTCACAATAAATGAAAGCTTATATATATAATGACTATATTATAGTAGTTGGAGAGCTATATATTTAACTCATACATAAGGAGAACAGAGAATGAAAATTTTACTTGTAGAAGACGAAGAAATGCTGAATGGCATTACGGCCAAATATTTGCGTGCAGAGAATATGACTGTTGATACATGCTTCAACGGTCAACAAGCGATCGATTACGTTAACACATCTAGCTATGACGTTATCGTAATGGACATTATGATGCCGATCCTCGACGGCATTAGTGCTCTTGCACAAATGCGTAACGACGGCAATACAACACCTGTATTGCTTTTAACAGCAAAAGATTCCTTGCAAGATAAAGTAACAGGCCTTAACACTGGCGCTGACGATTATCTCGTAAAACCTTTTGATCTTGAAGAATTAACAGCTCGTATCTATGCATTGGCTCGTCGCAACGCGCGTCATGCACAAAACGACATCCATGTGGGTCCTCTTACTATCAATGTTCCACAACGTACAGTTAAACGCGATGGCGAAACGATTACATTGACAGCAAAAGAATTCGACCTCTTATTCTATTTAGCAAGTAACGAAAATATCGTATTGTCTCGTCAACAAATTCTTGACCATGTTTGGGAATACGATTATGAAAGCTACTCTAACCTCATCGACGTATACATTAAAGATTTGCGCAAAAAAATCGATACCGATGAGAATGTAAAACTCATTCAAACGGTTCGCGGAGTAGGGTATGTCCTCAAAACTGAAAACTAACGATCCCCACCGGGATTTGGACACCATGTCCGGGGCAGCCACCGATTTATTCAATCGGCTGCCCCTAACCTTTAAAATTATGTCTTGGTATACCATCTTTTTGCTCATCATTTTGATGGTTGCTTCCGCATGGATTTATGCCTATACACATGAGTCCGATAACAAGGAAGTACGAGAACGTTTGCAGCAGCAAGCGATGATTATGGCTACGGATATTCGCAAGTTTAAACCGTACCAAGATAATACATTCTTCTTCGTATCCACCCAAGACGGTTATATTATTAAAGGCGCCTTACCAGATGGTTTCCCAAACCAAACAGTCCTCTCTTTGGGACAGGTTGGAGAAATTGCTGTTGGTGATGACACCTTCTACTACTACGATACGCCGGTTAACGAACCGAATTATCGTGGTATTTTGCGTGCCGTTACAAAGGTAAAAACAGCGTCTAAAAAGACTGAAAACCTTTTATACAGCTTACTATTAGGAAATATCATATTCTTGCTGATTTCCTCACTAGGTGGTTATCTCTTTATCAAGAAAGGGCTGAAACCAGTCCGAACCTTGACCAAAACAGCTAAAGTTATCGGTAAGAACAACGACTTGAGTCGCCGTATCGACATCCCACCGCGCACTGCAAAGGATGAAATCTACGAACTAACTACGACTTTCAATCGTATGATTTCTGGTCTTGAAGATTCTTCAAACCGTGAAAGACAGTTTAGTTCTGACGTATCTCACGAGTTGCGCACACCAATTGCGGTTATTAAAGCAGAAAGTGAATTTGCTTTAAAATATGGACGCACCGAAGAAGATTTACGAGAAGGTTTGACACATATCTTGGAACAAGCTAAGTTTATGACAAATCTTGTTAGCCAGTTACTTGACGTAGCTCGCCTGGAAAATGCCCAAGATCTTACCTTAGCCCCTGTAGACGTTTCAGGGATGCTAACGAATATGGTTCATGACTATACTCGACTTTGTGCAGAAAACACAGAAAAGCAAATCACTATTACATCTCAAATTGAGCCAAATTTACGCATGACGGCTCACGAAGTATCCTTGCGTCGAGCTATTACAAACTTAGTGGATAACGCCATTAAGTTCACGAACTCCACCATCGATATTTCAGCAAAACTCGTAGGTCATGAGCTCGTTATTACCGTGTCAGATAATGGTATTGGTATCGAGCAAGAAAACCTTGAGCACATTTGGGACCGCATGTATCAAACGGAACAATCCCGTAACAAAAAATCAAATCACGGTATCGGCCTTGGCCTATACTTCGTAAACAAAGTTATTAGCTTGCACCACGGCACAGTAACAGCCACTAGTGAACCACAAGTAAAAACTACGTTTACCGTGCGATTACCGTACACTCAAAGTGAAGAATAAACTAAAGGGGCTGACCATTGGTCAGCCCCTTTTCTTGTTATCTAATTTTATCCTACAAATTGTTGCCAGAATGGCATGTACACGTATTCTAGGAATGTCCATACGAGCAAGCCCGCTACAGCACCAACAATGGCACCGTTGATACGAATCCAGCTGAGGTCGTCCTCTACCTTAGACTCGATGAAGTAAATAAACTTCTCACTGCTAAGGCCACCAAGAACTTGGCGGATGATGGTTTCAATGAGGTCATAACCTTGCTCAAGGACGTAGATACCTATATCGTGTAATGTATTTTCAATGCGGTTTCTAAGGTCTTCAGATTGACCGTATACGGTCCATAATTCAAGGGCAATATTAACTAATACTTGAGCTGGTGTTTCCCCATTTTCATCCCCTACAAGCAATAATTCCTCTACATACGGGCATAAATGGTTTTCAATGACAGATTCCCAGTCTTGTTCTCGAATCCAACGTTCCCACGCTTCATCGAGAGCATTGCAAACCTCGCGATTATCTTCAATATTGCGAATCGGATCTACCCATTGACGAAGCCATGCAGTCCGTTCCGGACTATTTGGTCGCTTCCAGTTTTCAAGCATCGCATAGGCCTCTTGAACGATAGCCTGTGCTAACTCATGGTAGTTTACCACATCTGTTGCTTCAGACATAGAAATGAGAAAATCAGACCAGAAGCCTTTTCTCTTTTTCTTATGCGCCTCTTCTGCTACAACCGCGGTAAGCCATGTCACCATAGCCGGATGGTTGATACGTTCTTGAACTACGTTCAACACCTGTACAACCATGCCTTCGTAGCGATTATGCTCACATAAGTCGAGCAGAACGTGTTTTAACACAGGCACGAGGGAATGTTTCTCTAGCAAACCGCGAATGCGTTTTGCCCCCCACTGTGCCCATTCTTCGCTGGTTTGAGATTTCCATAATAGATGCAAACCTTGGTGAATAACGAGACGAGCTGCCCGTTGCCCTTCCGGAGATAGCAAGAATTTTTCAAACAATGGAACAAATTGTACATTATTTAACAATACCTTACAACGATCCTTAGTAAGCATCTTTGTCTCAACGAGCTTGATAACACCGTTGATGAGACGATCTTTATTTCTTGGAATGAGTGCCGTATGGTATGGGAAACCTAATGGCTTACGGAACAAGGCAGTTACAGCAAACCAGTCGGCCACGCTGCCGATAAGGGCAGACTGCACAGCCCAATAGAGCGGCTGATACCAGCTTTCAGAACCAAAGAAAAATTGACCTACGAAAGCAAAACAGTACAATACAGCAGTCAAGCCAAGAATGCCGTTTGCGCGCTGCCGCAAGGTGAGGGATTTCAAATAGCGAATCATTTGAGCACCCCCTCTACAAAAATGGTCAATCCGTAGAAGATGCCACCTAGGACAGCACCTACGAGGGAACCATTAATACGTACCATTTGGAGGTCGTAGTACATTTTACCGCGCACGATTTGGGTGATTTCGTCCGGTGAGTAACGAGATAATTCCTGACCAACCACCTTATCGATGAGTGGGTTCAATTTTTGTAACCACGGAATGCTACGCAACAAGAAGAAACGTTCAAAGGGACCTTGCTTCTCTGGGTTCAACAAGATTTCCGTACCGAGCACGTTAAAGCGGTCCATAACGATGTCCATGAGGCGATTCCAGTCTACTGTATCGCCATCGATGAGCTTGCCTTCCCATTCTTCGAGAACCATTTTAATCCATTGATCTTTATGTTCCTCGATGAAAGCTTGCCATTCTTTGTTTGTTTCCAAATTATTGAAGAATCGAATGGCTTGGCCCCATACGTAGCGACCTAGAGCAGAATCGATAGACTCATTTTCCTTGAGGAACTGAACGGCCTTTTTCTGTACCGTTTCTACCAATCGTTCTGGTGAAAGCCCGTCACCGCCAAAGGCAATGGCCAATTCGCGGAAGAAGGAATCCTTCGTATAGGTTTTCATAATGTCTAACATGACGCGGTACAAATAAGGATATACCTGATTCGATGCAATAACACGCTGACATGTACGGTTGAAATACAACCAGAAAACACCTGCTGTTTGACGCTCTAACATACAGCGGCCAAACAAGATAACGAGAGGCGTCGCCTTCCAGTTGGTAACACCTTTATAAACAGCCTTATTGATTTCTTGACGCATGGGCTCAATATCCATATGGGATAACACTTGATTACCTACACCGTACAAGATTTCTTTAATTTGGCCTTGCCCTACTTCACTCATGCCGTATTCAATGATACGGACCATAACTCGTTCTTTTTTGATAGCATAATACATCTGTGGCACGCGCAATAACTCTTCACTGAGCATGGTGCGCCCCATTTGAATGAGCCGCTCCTTGCTGCGCGGTAAGATTGCAGTCTTAAACGGAATCCCCAAAGGCTTCGTAAAGAGTGCCGTTACCGCATACCAGTCTGCAAGACCGCCAATCATGGCCGCTCCAGATACGTGCATGATAAATGCCCAAAACGTATCCTGCCTTTGTGGATATGCAATTAAAAATATAATAGCCATGACAACCAACAGGGTGGTTGCCACTGGTTTAGTTTTCATCATCACTTGATCCTAACTTACTGAATTACGTATATAGACTCTCCCCATATAACGTAGTGACCGCTGTGGTCACGGACCTTCACAAACTACAAACTGTGAAAGTAGATTTAGAATGTGCATTCATCGCCATCTTTTTGAGGCGCCCAAATTGGCACATCTCCAAAGAGGGCTTTAAAATACACGGATGGAGACCAAAGTGGACCATTTAGATGCATCGGAATAAAGGCCTTATTGACTTGTACGCGGCGCAAGAATTCAATGCTGCCCCACTCCATAGCGTCTTCCAGGCGATTATCCACAGGGAACATCGCTACATCTACGGTCAAGCCTTCTAACTCCTTAAACTCACGCCAAGCCATGCGCTTTGCATCTTCATTGTTCTCTGGTGTATCACCGAGCCAATGCCACCAGTTGAGGTCACCAGCGTGGAAAATAGAATCAGAGTCGATGTTAGCCGTATCTGTCTTTACATAGAAAGAACCGCCTTCATCGGTGCTGCCATACATATGAATGCCTACATCATCTAAGGTGGCATCTTGGCCAGGGCGCATGGTAATACATTTCTTAACCTTGCCCTCTAATGGCACATCTTGATGGCAAATATAACGCGTTTGCGGACCATCAAACTCCGTAATAGACGGATTGAAGTGATCACCGTGAGTATGGCTCACGAAGAACCAAAGCTCACGGCCACGCTTAGCTAATTGCCAAACTATATTGTTAGGATCTTTATAATAATCAAACACATAGCAACGCTTACCATCATCTACGAGGAAGCCGCTATGAGCTAAAAAAGTAACATTTAACATTATTATCATTACCTCTAATTTATTGAGAATTTATATCATTCGTATTGTTTATTATACCATATTTTTATAAATACTTGGCATGAAAAGTACCGATACATTAAGATATATTGAAGATATATTACAGTTGCTATTTAACAGTAAAGGGAAACAATCTTAATAAAAACAAGGACTATCCGTTATGACGATGATCATAGATAGTCCTTTTATACAGTTATAATCATTCGGTTTAGATACGACCAGAGGCTTTCATATAGTCAATATATTGGTTACCCCAAGTTTCAAGAGATGCGAGAACCATTTTAAAACCTGCCCCTACTTCCGTAAGGCTATATTCAACCTTTGGTGGAATAGTGCCATATACTTCTCGATGTACGAGACCGTCATCCTCGAGTTGGCGCAAAGCTCTTGTTAGTGTGGCTTGTGTAATGGGATGTAAACGACGTTCTAGCTCACGAAAGCGCACAGGACCTTCGGCTAATTCGTGCATGATCAATAACGACCATTTGCCGGCTAATAACTTTTGACTCGTTGCAAAGGGACAGCGCCCCACTAGATCATGAACATTTACGAGTTGCTCTGCCATGATAATTCTCCTTATCTATTAATAGTTAGCGTAGAAATTATATGTGTTTAACATAATATGTATACCTAGATTAATATATCTATTTCACACTAAAGAATGTAATCCTTAATGTAGTTCAAATCATATCACATATTTTTAGAATTGCAAGCAATTCATAGTATCTTTTTTGAGGGTACAAAACTTTTTGAAAAATTTTTATTCAGTAAATATCATAATTCTATCACTTTTGATAGTACCTATCGCAAATAATTCTACTATTCAAAATATTTGCACATATATATAATGAGGTCATCAGCTGAACACAATAACAATTACAGAGTAAACTTTACTCACCAGTCTATGGATAAGAGTTTTGCTCAATCACATTTAAAGAACTATACTCTCAACAAAAGAGACTTTCACAAAAAGGAGAATTAACATGAACATTTTAGTAATCGGTGCAAATGGTAACGCAGGTCGTCGTATTGTAGAAAAAGCCCTCAAAGCGGGTCATCAAGTAACAGGCGTTGTTCGCCGCGAAGGTGCTATTGAAGGTATTCCAACTATCGTAAAAGACGCGTTGCAATTAACTAAACAAGAATTAACTCAATTTGACGTAGTAGTAAATGCTACAAGCGCTTTCACACCAGATACGTATCATTTACAAACAGATTTAACATTATTACTTGTGAAAGCATTGGCTAACACAAATACGCGCCTCATCGTTGTAGGTGGTGCAGGTAGCCTCTATGTAGACGAAGATCACACAGTACAATTGTATGACACTCCAGAATTCCCTGCAGACTTCTTAGGTCTTGCAAAAGCTCAAGGTAACGCTATCGATATTTTGCGTAAATTCAGCAACGTAGACTGGACGTTCTTTAGCCCAGCACCAATCTTTGATGCAGAAGGCCCTGAATCTAATGACTATGTTATCGGCAACGAAACTGTCATCATGAATAAAGAAGGTCAACCATATATTTCCTACGAAACATATGCTCAAATCTTAGTGGATGAAATTAACAACCACAAATTTGGTCGTCAACGCTTTACTGCAGTACAAAACTAACAGCCTTTAACCAAAGCTATAACTCAGGCTCCCTATCGATGACCGTGTTTATATTTGAGAGTTAACGCAAAAAATGCTAGTTATTATAACTAGCGTTTTTTTGTATGAGATAATTGTTAGGTTTATATAAAGGATAGTATATGACTTTAATATATACTTATTTGGTTATTTACCAATACTGGATTTAAATGTAGCAAGTGCTGTATCAGCAGCTTGTACAAGGAATTGAGTATCTGCACCAAGGCCAAGGAAGCTCGCTCCAAGATCAGCAAAACGTTTCGCTTGTTCAGGAGTTAAAGCGATAGTACCTACTGGGACACCAAGCTCACGAATACGTTTAATTGCATATTCCATTGCCGCTTCTACCTCTGGATGGAAGATATTAAGGCCATGACCCATGTCTACAGCAAGATCGATTGGGCCAAGGAATACACCACCAATTCCTTCTACACTAGCAATCGCATCAAGGTTTTCAATACCTTTGCGACTTTCAATTTGAGGCAAAATACACATTTCATCATTGATGCGTTCTAGGTAGTCTGTAATACGTCCATAACGACCTGCACGAACAGCACCAGCACCCATACCGCGATTACCGCGTGGAGCATAAGAAGCCCAGTACATAATTTGCTCTACTTCT